>JAITLE010000129.1 GCA_031278075.1 Bifidobacteriaceae bacterium
CGCCGCGCCCCCTGCCGCCCCGCCGCCCTACCCGCCCTTCCCACGAAGCGGAGGCGGGAGCGGGCCGGTGCGGTCGGCGTCGGCCGGCGATGCCGCGGGCAGCGCGGCCAAGGCGGCGCGGCGCGCACGGCGGGCGCGGGCACAGGAGGCGGTCGCGGCGGTCGCGGAGGAAGCCGACGAATCGCGGCGCTCCAACGCCGCCAACCCGATCGCGATCTTCGCGGCGACGCTGGTGGTGGTGGCGGTCGCGCTAGGCATCTGGTGGTTTGGGCGTTCGGACCCCGAACCGGCCACGGGGCTGGGTGGCGACCGGCCGACCGAGGAGCCGATGCTGGTCGACGGGAGCGCGCCCCTCCCGGACCTCGAGGCGGGTTTGGTCACCCAAGACTCCCAGGGCAATCCCGTGTTCGCGTGGAAGAACCCAGAACCAGAATTCGGCGACCAGTATCACTACTGGCTCTTGGGTGAGAAAGAGAACTATCGGGTCACTCCCGAACTTCAAATCGTGTTGCCGCGCACGGAATTCGGCGACGGCGCGGTCTGCCTCGGCGTCCAACTGTTGCGGGGCGGCAAGACCGGCGGCGAAGTGGAGATCTGCGAGCGATGAGTCGGCGAGGCGCGGTGAGACGGTGGGCCAAGGGCGCCGCCTGGATAGCGTTGCCCGCGGTGGTGGTCGCGTTGGCGGTGACCCGGCCCGGTTATCCGGTCGAGGCCGTGGACATGACGGACTCGTCGGTCTGGGTGACCAACCTGTCCCAGGGGCGGCACAAAGTGGCGCGGTTCAACCAACCGATCGAAGAACTCACCGGCGGGTTCACAATAGGCGCGGAAGAAGGCGAATTCGACGTCGCCCAGGCCGCCGCGAATGTGGCGGTGGCCGGGGCGCGTGACTTCAGAGTGGTCGACCCGCGCGCCCTCAAACTCGGGGAGCCGACGCCTTACCCTGACGCGGACGCAGAGGCGCCGGCGTTCAGCCGGATCGCGTTGGGCGGCGGGACCGCGCTGGTCGTCGACGCCGACGCGACCGAGGCCTGGGTCAGGCCGTTCAGCGCCGTCGAGGGTCTGGACGCCGAGGCCGACAAACCTGATCTGGAGCTGGACCGGGGCCGCGCGGTGGTGGCGCCAGACGGCACAGTGTTCGCCGTCACCGGGACGGGCGAGATCCAGCGCGCCGTCCTGCCGGAGGGCGAGGTCAAGCCGACCGTGACCCGGCTCGGGGCGACCGACGCGCCGGTCGGCGAGATCTCCGCCGTCACCGCCGTCGGCGGTCGGGCCTACGCGCTGGCGGGGACCCGGCTGTATTGGGACGGCGGCTCGGTGGACCTCGCCGAACACGGCGACGCGGAGACGCTGAAGCTCCAGACGGCATCGGCGGCCTCCAGCCGAGTCGCGGTCGCGTCCGCCACGGCGCTGCTGTTGGTCGACCGACAAGGCGACGTCGACGTGTTGCCCGCTGGCGCCAGCGGCGAGCCGGCCGTCCCTGCCGCCGTCGGATCCTGCGTCCACGCCGCCTGGGCCTTCGACCCGTCCGCGGGTCCCAATTACTTGGTGGCCTGTGACGGCGACAAGACCGCGGAACGGGCGCTCGAAGCTGTCGGACCCGCCTCGCGGCTGGTGTTCCGGGTCAACCGCGAGGTGATCGTGTTGAACGATGTCGCCGACGGCCGGGTCTGGATCCCCACCCGCGACGAGAAGGTGCGCGACAAGCTCAACTGGGACCAGATCGACCCGCAGTCGCGCCCGGACGCGTCCGAGGACGACAACACGAACCGTGACCAACAGCTCGAATGTGAGGACAAGACCGCCAAGCCGTCCGCCGAGGACGACGTCTTCGGGGTCCGCCCGGGCGCCAGCGCCATCCTGATGGTCTTGTCGAACGACGCGGCCACCAACTGCGGCGCGCTCGCGATCGAACGAGTCGACGGCCTGGATGGCGCCACGTCCAGCGCCGAGCCGATCATGAGCGGCCGTGCCATCCAGTTCACAGCTGGCCAGGGCGCCTCAGGCGCCGCGTTCTCTTACACCATCTCCGACGCCAACGGCCAGACCAGCTCAGCGGAGGTGCGCGTCGACGTGGTCGCCTCGGGCAACCGGCCGCCCGAGCCGCCGGCCACGGAGCTGAGGCTCGACGTCGAGCTGGGCGCCTCAGCCACATATAACGCCCTGACCGGCTTCGTCGACCCGGACGGGGACGCCTTGCAGCTCGCCTCGGCCACCACCGACGACGGCGCGATGCTTCTCAGCTACCGGCCGAACGGGACCGTGACCATCAAGGACGATGGCGGCGGCGCGCGGTCGGATTCGCGGGTCGTCCTGACAGTGCAGGACTCGGCGGGGGCCGCGGCCGAGCCGGTCGTGTTGCAGGTCGCGTTCCATGAGGCGCGTTCGCTCGCGCCGCAAGCCAACCCCGCCAAGGGTGGCGGCTTCGTCGGCGAGACGATCACGCTGGATCTGCGTGAGTCGCTGCGCACCTTCCACGTCGAACAGCCGTCGTTCACGTTGGACGGCCAGCCCGATCCGCTGACCCAGGTCAAGATCGACTCCGGCACGGGCTCGCTGACGTTCAGCGCCTCGGCCGCGAACACCTATCTGCTGCCGCTGACCGTCGCCTCCGGCGACAACACCGGCCACATGTCGGCCAGGATCGACGTCCGCGAGACCGCGGCCGCCCGGGTGGTGGCCGTCATGGACACCGCGTATCTGCGGCCCGGCGTCACGACCGTGATCGATCCGCTCCTGAACGACCTCGCCGAGGGCGGCGGCGTCAAGGTTCTCCAGTCCTACGACGCCTCGGGCGCGCCGGGCGTCGAGGTGGCGCCTGTGTCGCACCAATACTTGGAGCTCGCGGACGCGGGCGGCACGAGCCCTGAGACGATCACTTATGTGGTGTCCGCGAACGGGATCGTCGCGGAAGGCGTCATCCGCGTGGTCCACGCCGACGCGGGCGTCAACCAGGATCCTGTCGTCACGTCGAAACGGTTGAAGGTTCGCGCCGGAGGCGTGGTCACAATCCCTGTACTCGAACAGACGTTTGATCCAGACGGCGACACGGTGACGATCGACGCGCAGGTCGCGATCGAACCGGTCCCCGCGTGCGGCCGCGTCTACGCCTCAGGCAAGACCGTGCGTTTCCAAGCCCCCGAAGCCGGTTGCGCCAAGCCCGTGACGGTGTCTGTGCCGGTGGTCGACTCCGTGGGCGGCGTCGGCCTCGGAACGTTCACCGTGGAGGTCCACGAGTCGCAAGGCGGCTCGAAGCCGGCGCCGGAGCCGCTCGCCATCCAAGCCCGCGTGCTGCAGGGCGAGGAGGTCAAGATCCCGATCCCCCTGACCGGGATCGACGTCGACGGCGACGGCGTCTCGCTGCAGCAGGGGCTCGACACCCAACCGATCTACGGCTCGATCGTCGAGGTGGGACCGGACTACATCAAATACCGCGCCGGCGAGGACCAACCGCCCGGCACCGACACGTTCACCTACGCCGTCGAAGACTGGGCGGCGAACCGCGCCACAGCGACAGTGTCGGTCGGGGTCTCGGCGCGCGGCACGGCATCGACCGGCGTGGTGGCGCGGGACGATGCCGCGACGGCCGCGCCGCTCAAAGTCCTCGACATCCCGGTGTTCTCCAACGACGTCGACCTGGGCGGCGGCGGTGATCTGACCTTCTGCGAGGACGAGCCGCTGGCCGTCAGCGACGCGCTCGTGGTGGCCGAGATGAACATGGCCGACCGCCGTCTGACGGTCGCGTTGCCTGAGGCGGCGGGCCAATACCAGGTGATCTACCACGCGTGCGCGGCCTCCGGGAACCGAGACTCGGCGGCGGTCAACCTGACGGTCGATCCGGACGCGAGGGTGGCGCCGCCGCGGGCGAAAGACATCGTCTCGCCGCCGCAGGAGACGATAGACAAGGAATCGGTCGACATCGACGTGATGCGTTGGGCTTACAACCCGTCCGGCCCGACCGGGGACCTGGAGCTGTTCCTGCCGGACGAGTCGCTCGCCCACGCGTCCCTCAAATCCAACACCGAGGTCACGGTCTCACTCCAACAAGATCTGCCCACCATCGTGTTCTACGGCCTGAGGAACACCTCGGCTGAGGCGGGCGGCGCGACCGCGTACGGCTCGATCACGGTCCCGCCGATCTCCCGGCCGCCTTACTTGCGGCCCGACCTGGCGCCGATCCGCGTGGAGGCCGGCACCGAGGTGGTGGTGGACCTGGACGAGAGGGTCGCGGTCGCGAAGGGACGCGAGGGGGCGTTCCTATACCGGCCTGAGGACGTGGGCAATCTGCGCGCCGGCCACGGCGTGGTCGCCGCGGCGGACGGCGGCGAGGCGATCTCCTACACCGCCGACAAGAACTATCAGGGCGCGGACCGGATCGACTTCTGGGTCGCGGACACCGCCGATCCGGGCGATGAGACGCTGAAACGGTCGAAGCTGTGGATCGACGTGTTGGTCTCGCCGAAGGGGCAAGCGGTCCTCGCGTTCCAGGACCCGGCGCCGCAGATCGAGCGGGGCGGCGGGGCCCGGACCATCGACATCGCCGACTTCGTGACCGCGGACGGCCGGCCGCTGGCCGACCGCTCGGCCTTGTCCGTCGACCTGGGCGCCTCGCCGTTGGTCGGGTTGACGGTCACCCAATCGGGCAGCCGGGCGACGTTCACGGCCGGCGTCGACGCCCGGGTCGGCGACTTGGCGCTGATCCCGCTGACGATCTCCTATGAGGGCGGCGACCCGAAGGCCGGCTTGACGATCACGGTCAGCGTGATCGAGACGAAGGAGCCGGCGGTGCGGCCGCACGTGGTCAGTCCCGTGAAGGTGAAAGTTGGTGAGCCGTCGACGACGCCGGTGCTGCAGGGTGTGTTCGACCCGTGGGCCGCCGTCAGGCCCGCGCAACTCAAGAACGTGCGGGCGTCGGGCGCCGCGGAAGCGGTCGCCGCAGGCCAATCGATCACGGTCACGGCGCACCAGCCGAATCAAGTGGTGGTGGTGAGCTTCGAGGTCGAGGACGGCTTGGGCCGCGTCGTGGCGGAATCCTTCGAGGTTGTGCCCCGTGCCGCGCCGGACGCGCCATCGAGTGTGCGCGCCGACCCCGGTGAGAAGGGCGAGGCCGTGGTCACCTGGGCGCCGCTCGGAGAACTCCACTCCAACGGCGAGCCCGTCACCGGCTACAAGATCTCCATCCCAGGCGCGGGCGCCGCGGTCTGTCCCGCGGCCGCGCCGACGGTCAACTCCGTCAAATGCGCCATGGGGGGCACGCCGTACGGCCAACAACTGACCGTCGAGGTGATCGCCTCCAACGCGTTGGGCGACTCGCCGGCGGGGACGGCGTCGTTCCTGTATGAGATCCCGCCGGACCCGCCGACCGGCCTGCACGCGGAAGCGGGCTTGAACCTTGTCCGCCTGACCTGGACGGCGCCGTCCGCCGATTCGGGAACTGTCGCGGGATACACGGTGACGTGTGGCAACGTCGTCGTCCCCGGGATCGCGGCGAGCGCCGGCGAGCACACGGTGGACGGCTTGACGCCGGGCACGCCGTACGCCTGCGACATCAGGTCCCAGGGGAACCGGACGGATCCGAGCTCCGCGGCGATCTTCCCGGCGGTCACGCCGTACGGTCAGCCCGGGTCGCTGCCCGCCCCCGTTGTGACCCGCCAAGACAACGCGACCGCGTCGGTCAGTTGGGCGGCGGTCGCGGATCTAGGCGCGGAGTTGAGCTACCAGCTCTACGTGAACGACGCGCCGGCCGCCGGGTGCTCGTCCGCCTCGTCCGGGAACTGCTCCGTCGCCTTGGCGGCCGGGCAGGAGGCCACGTTCCACGTGGTCGCCAAGTCCTCCAAGGCGCAGGTCCGGGACGTCGTCTCGCCCAAGGCGGGGCCCTATATGCAGTGGCCCCTCACCCTGCCCGCCCCGGGCGCGCCTTCGGCCACGGCCACTAGCGGCGCGGCGGCGGGCGCGGCGAGTGTCGACGTCACATGGCCGAGCGCGCCGAGCCTCGCCGCCCTCCAAGTCGAGGAGCGGCGCCGCTGGGCCGGCCAAGCCGTCGATGCCGGCGCGTGGCGGTTCTCACCCCTTTCGGCCGGAGTGTACGCGTACGGTTGGAGTTACTGCGTGCGGCCGGCTTCGGCCACGTGGCTGGGCGCCGGGCCCGAGACCGGTTGGCAGTGCTCCGACGAGCGCGCCGACGCGATCACTGTGACGACCGCGCCGGCCGCGCCGGTCGGCTGCGTGGCGGGCCGGGAGTCGCTGACCAAGGTGCGGGTCACCGGCTGCGCTGTGACGGACACAGGTGGGCTGGCCTGGGCGCTGCAGCACTCGCTGACCGGCGTGGCGGGATGGACCACCTTCGACCCCGCCGACCCGCCGAGCGTCACCGTCTCCGCCAGCGCCGGCGCCATCCACTTGCGGGCGCGCAACGCCCAAGGCGAATCGAGTGTCCTGGAACTGCCATACGCCGCGTGGACGGGTCCGACCCCGACGCCCACCCCCACGCCTGAGCCCAGCGACACGCCTGAGCCGACCGACACGCCTGAGCCGACCGACACGCCCGAGCCGACCGACCCATCCGAGACCGCGGAGCCGGGCGGGGCCGACGAGGCGGTCGACTCGGCCGCGACCGTCGCGGCCCTGGCGCGCCCCCAGGCGACAGCACGGGGGGTTCGGCCCTTGATCTGGCCGCGGTTCGCGGCCCTCAACGCCTGGACCGGCGCGGACAGAGCCTGGCTGCGCCCAGCCGCCGGCGGGGCGCCATCGGGTCCGGTGTGCGCCGTCTAGGCGTGGCACGCGGGCTCACCACCTGAGACAAGAGCGACGAGGGAGAGACATGGAGACAAACGGACCTGCGATCTTCGCGCGAGAGTTCGCGCTGATCAACGGCGCGATCTCGGGCGCCATCGTGGGCAAGACCAACGCGGTCGGCTTGGTGCTGACAGCGTTGTTCGCCGGCGGCCACGTGCTGTTGGAGGACGTCCCCGGCACCGGCAAGACCTCGCTGGCCAAGGCCCTGTCCGCCGCGGTGCGCGGCAAAGCCGGCCGAATCCAGTTCACCCCGGATCTGCTGCCCTCGGACGTGGTCGGCGCGAACGTCTACGACCAACGGACCCAAGAATTCGAGTTCCGCCAGGGGCCCGTGTTCTGCTCGATCCTCCTCGCGGACGAGGTCAACCGCGCCAGCCCGAAGACCCAGTCCGCGCTGCTCCAAGCGATGGAGGAACGCCAAGTCACACTCGACCTCGAGACGCACTGGCTGCCCAACCCGTTCATGGTGATAGCGACGCAGAACCCCGTCGAGCAGCTGGGCACATATCCGCTCCCCGAGGCACAGCTCGACCGCTTCTTGATCCGCACCAAGCTGGGTTATCCGGACCACCTCGCCGCTGTGGGGCTGGTCGCTGAGAGCGCCAGGATCGACCGCACCCGGGACATCCAGCCCGTCGTCACCACCGAGCGGGTGGTCGAACTCGCAGAACTCGCCGCCGAGGCCTTCATCGCCCCGAACCTGTTGCATTACATCGTCGCGCTGATCGAGGCGACCCGCGAGGATCCGCGCTGCGAACTCGGCGTCTCGATGCGCGGCGGGCTGGCGTTGGCGCGCTGCGCCAAGGTCTACGCGATGGCGCAGTCCCGCGAATACGTCACCGTCGACGACGTGAAAGCGTTGGCGCTCGCGGTTCTGGCGCACCGCCTGATCATCAGCCCGGACGCGCAGATCGACGGCGTCGTGGCGGAGGACGTGGTGCGCGACGTGGTGCGGACCGTCCCCATCCCGGCCGTCGGCGATCCCCGCATGGCGGGCGCCGCCGTCTGACATGGCCAAGCCCCCCAAGAAACTCGAGCCGCCGGTGCGGCCGTGGGCGTGGTGGGCCCTCGGCGCCAGCCTGCTCGCGCTCGGGGGCGGCTGGCTGCTGGGCTGGAGCGAGCTCGCGGCCCCCGGCGGCGCGGTGGCGGCCGTGTTCGTGGCCGGCGCCGTCTCGTCGATCGGGAACCCGAAATTCGCTGTGGCGTTGACGGCACGGCATCGTCGCGTGGCGGAGGGAGCCGACCCGGGTGTGGTCGCTCAAGTCACCAACAGCGGCGCACGGCGCGTGGGCGCCCGGCGGCTGGTGTTGCCTGTCGGCCCCGGGACGGTCGGTGTCAAACTGCCGGCGCTCGCGCCCGGCGCCAGCGTGGTGACAGCGGTGCCCGTGCCCACCAAACGCCGCGCGGTCCTGACCGTGGGGCCCGCCCAGGCGGTGCGGGGCGACCCGTTGGGGATGGTCGCCCGCACATGGAGCTGGGGGACGCCGCTTGATGTGGTGGTCTACCCGAGGACCATCCGGGTGCCGGTGGGGATGTCCGGGATGGCGAAAGACATCGAAGGCAAGCCGACTGGCCAGCCCTCGGAGACGGACGTCTCGTTCCACGCGCTGCGGGATTACGAGCCAGGCGATGACCGCAGGTCGATCCACTGGCGTTCCAGCGCCCGCCTGGGGCGCCTCATGGTCCGTCAGTCTGAGGACGCGCGCCGTGTCCAGATGGCGGTCTTGGTGTCGACCGCGGCCCGGGAGTACTCCCACCCGCGGGACTTCGAGTTGGCGGTGTCCGCCTACGCCTCGCTGGGCTTGGCCCAGTTGGCGGCCTCCGGCGAACTCGCGGTGATCGCCCGGGGCGCCTTGTTGCCGATCGCGAAAGCCGGCCCGGGCCCGCTCCTCGACCACGCCGCGGCCATCCAGCTGGCGGACGACCCTTCGGGCGCGCACAGCTTGGCCGCCGCGGCGGGCGCCGCACGCGGCGAAGCCCCCGGCGCGACCCTCGCGGCGCTGGTCACCGGCACGGTCTTGACCGACCGCGACCTCAGGCGCATCGCGTGGTTCTTGCCGCGTGAGGCGTCGGCGTTGGCGATCCGCTGCCGCCTCGGCGCGGACATCACGGTGAGCCGGATCGGGCGGCTCGGCCTCGCCACGATCGGCGCCCTGGAACACCTGCCCAGGGCGTTGCGACGGTTGGGACTGCAATGAGGCTGACCCTCAAGCGTCTCGCGGACGGCGCGATCATCGCGGCGCTCGTCTTGATCGCGCTGGCGCCGCTCGTCCCGGTGTTCACGCCGCCGGCCGTGATCGTGCCCGCGGTGGGCGGCGCCGTCGCTGGTGTCACGGTCGCGGCGATCTGTTCGTGGCGCCGCCTTCAGCCGCTCCCCACAATGGCGGTGTTCGCGGTGGTCTACCTGCTGGTGGGGCCAGCGATGGCTGTCCCCGAGATGGCCCGCGGCACGCTGTGGCCGACGGCGCAGGCGGAACGTTGGCTGGTCACGGGGGTGACGTCGGTGTGGCGGCGGCTGTTGACCGTTCAGACCCCGATCGGTCAGGGCGGCGGCTTCGGCCTGGCGCCGTTCCTGCTGGCGTATGTCGGCGCCGCAGTGGGTGTGTCGCTGGCGATCCGGCTCGGCTCGAAGTGGGCGCCCGTGGCGGCCCTGGCGCCGCTGACGGTGACGGCGGTCTGTGTGGTGTTCGGCAGCCGTGAGACGTTCGCGGCGGCGCCGTTGGGTGTCGCGGGCGGTGTCGTGGCTGTGGTGTGGGCCGCGTGGCGCGCCAAGACGCTTCAGCCGCGGCGGTGGCTCGCGCTCGTCGTGGTGACGGCGCTCGCGGTGGGCGGCGGCGTCGCGGGGGGCCGCGCGGCGGAGCGTCAGGACCGTCTCGTGGTGCGCGAACGTGTCGAGCCGCCCTTCGACCCCAGGAACCACCCGAGCCCGCTCGCGGCGTATCGGCGCTACTTGAAGGACGGCCTGCAGGGCGAAGAGCTGGTCAGGGCGGCGGATCTGCCCGCCGGCGCGGTGGTCAAGCTCGCCGTGATGGACCGCTTCGACGGGATCGTGTGGAACGTCGCCGGCGGCGGCGGCGTCGAGGCGTCGGGCAACTTCGAACGTATGCCCGCCCAGGCCACGACCCCGGACGCTGTGACGGTCACGTTGGAGGATCTGGACGACGACACGGTTTGGCTCTATTCGGTCGGGTCGCCGCAGGATGTGCGATTCGCGGGGGACGATGCCGTCGGCTTGCGCGAGTCCCTCCGGATCAACCAGGTGACCGGCACGTTGGCGCTCCCCTCGGCGCAGGCGAAGCCCGTGACCTACTCGGTGACGGCCGAGACTGGCGTCTACCGGCCGTCGACGGACGAGATCGCGGGCGCTGAGGCCGCGGTTGTGGTCCAGCCGGTGGGCGTCAAGGTGCTGTCCGCTGACCTGAAGGCCGCCGCCGTGGTGCGAGGCGCGGCGACCGGCGGCGCGAAGGCGTTGGCGCTTGAGCAGTATCTGCAGGACGGCTACTACTCGGATGGGCAAGAGGGCGCCGCTGAGGGGTCGGGCCGCTCCCAATCTTTGGCGGGGCACGGCGCGGACCGGATCTCCCAGTTGTTGGACGCTGAGATCATGGTCGGCGACGCGGAGCAGTATGCGGCCGCGATGGCGGTCATGGCGCGCTCGGTGGGCTTGCCCGCGCGGGTGGTGATGGGTTTCGCGCCGGGTTATGGCGAACAGCCGGCGGCGAACGCCTCGCATCGGGGTCCGCAGGGCGCTGGCTTCGAAGGCGGGGCTGTCACGTTCAAGGGCGTCGACATGACCGCCTGGGTGGAGATCTGCCTCGAGGGACTGGGCTGGACGCCATTCTTCCCGACTCCGAACCGCCAAGACTCGCCCGAGGACGCGATGGACCGACAAGACCCGAAGCCGGAGCCGCAGGTGATCCAGCCGCCGCCGCCGGAGGCGAAGCCGTCGGAGCCGCCAGACGAGGAGATGGCGCCAGTGCCGGTCGGATCCACCAAGCCGGTCGCGACTCCGGTCCCGCAGTTCGAATGGGGGCCGCTGTTCGCCGCCGCGGCCGCGGCGGGGACATTGCTGCTGGTGGCCGCAGGTCTGATCGCGGCGGTGGTCGTGGCGAAGGCGCGGCGGCGGCGCCGCCGCCGCGGCACGGGACCGCCCGCCCACCGGATAGTGGCGGGTTGGGAGGAAGTCCAAGACCAACTCCGTGACATGCGCTTGGCCGCCCCGCCCGCGGTGGTGGCGGCCGCCACCCGACTCGAGACCGCCCGGGCGGCGCCCGCGCCCGCGGCCGCGCTGCTGGGGCGGTTGGCCGCCGAGTCGGACGCGGCCGCGTTCGGGTCTCTCGCGCTCGCCGACGTGCACGCCCAGCGCTACTGGGAGGCGGTCGGGGCCGCGGAACGTGAGCTGAAGGCGACGCTGGGCCGCTGGGCGCGGCTGCGCTACCGGCTGACCACCCTCTCGTTGCGGGAGCGTCGCCGCCGTCGGCGCGCCAACCGACGGGCCGCGGCGGGCCGCCGGTGGCGGGCGTAGGCCGGACGGGCGCGTACCGCGGGATGGCTGGGCTCTGGCACGATAGACCCATGACCGGGCGAATCATGGTCGTCGACGACGACGTGGCGCTGGCGGAGATGATCGGGATCATCCTCACCAGTCAGGGCTACCGCCCCGAGTACTGCACCGACGGGTCGCGCGCGCTCGCCTCGATCAGGCAGACGCGCCCCGACCTGGTGATCCTGGATCTGATGCTCCCAGGCATGGACGGGATCGAGGTTTGCCGCGAGCTGCGTAAAGAGTCGGGCGTGCCTGTCGTGATGGTGACCGCCAAATCGGAGACGCGCGACATCGTCGAGGGTTTGGAAGCCGGCGCCGACGACTACATCCTCAAACCGTTCACGCCGGCCGAGCTGATGGCTCGGATCAGGGCGCGTCTGCGGCGCCGCGCTCCGGGCGAGCCGACCGACCAGGAGCGTCTCCGGATCGGGGACGTCGAGATAGACGTCCCCGGGCACGAGGTCCGCAAGGCGGGCCGCAAGGTCGCCCTCACGCCGCTCGAGTTCGATCTGCTGCTGGCCCTCGCGTCACAGCCGTGGCAGGTCTTCACCCGCGAGATGCTGCTGCGCCGCGTCTGGGGGTACAAGAACGCGGCCGACACACGCCTGGTGAACGTTCACGTCCAGCGGCTGCGCGCGAAGATCGAGACCGATCCGGACCGTCCGTCGGTGGTCGTGACTGTGCGCGGGGTCGGGTACAGGGCGGGCCCGCTCGAATGAGTCGGCCGCGCCGGCGCCGCGCCCCCGGGCTCTTTCGGCGCTCGCTTCAGGCCCGGGTCATGGTGACCGTGATCCTGGTCTCGGCTGTCGCGCTGGCGGGCATCGGCTGGGCGTTGACGGCGAGTGTGCGGGTCGGCATCTTCAACGCGCGGCTCGCGAACATCTTGGCGGACTCGTCTAAGGCCGCGTTGGAGGCGCAGGAGGCGTTCGACGGTTCGTCGGTCGGCTCGCCGATCACCGCTGAGACCCTGGCGCGGGACACGGTCGCGGCCATCGCCGCTGGTGGCGCCGCCCCGGTGGCGGTCTCTTTGCTGCCGCCAGCCGAAGCCGTCCCGGGCGCCATCTCCGCCATCTTCACCGACTCGGCTTTTTGGCCGCTCGCCTCCCCGGAGTTGCGCGCGTCCGCCGCGAAGACCCCCGACCAGCAGGTTTGGCAGTCGGTGGCGCTGCCGGTGGCGGGGGTCTCGACGGACGGCTCCGACCAAGGCGCGCCAGGAGTGGCGGTGGCTCAAGCGGTCAGCCTGCTGTCCAACAGCTATGTGTTGGTGATGATCTACGACCTGACGCCGGAACAGGCGACCATGACGCTGATCACCGAGGTGTTGGCGCTGTCCGCCGCGGGCGTGTTCCTCACCGTGGTGTTGGTCACTTGGCTGGTGACCCGTCAGGCGGTGCGCCCGGTGCGCCAAGCGGCTCGGGTCGCGGCCAAGCTCGCGGACGGCGCGCTGGGGGAGCGCATCCCGGTGCGCGGTCGTGACGAGATGGCCACTCTGGCGGCATCGTTCAATGAGATGGCGGCTTCGATGCAGAACCACATCGAGCGGCTCGAGGATCTGTCGAACCTGCAGCGCCGGTTCGTCTCGGATGTGTCCCACGAGTTGCGCACGCCGCTCGCCACGATCCGCATGGCGGGCGACATGATCCACGCCGCCCGCGGCGAGTTCCCGCCTCAGGTGGCACGCTCCGCGGAGCTGCTCGCCACCCAACTCGACCGGTTTGACGCCCTGTTGGCGGATCTGCTCGAGATCTCCCGGTTCGACGCGGGCGCGGCCCAGCTGGAGACGGAGCGAGTCGATCTGTGTGTCGTGGTGGGGTGGGAGCTGGAGGCGGTGGCGCCGCTGGCGGCGGACCGGGGCGTCACGATCATCGACGACATCCCGACCAGCCCCGCGCTGGCAGTGGTCGACACCCGCCGCATCTCGCGGATCGTCCGCAACCTGGTCGTCAACGCGATCGAGCACGCCGGCGGCGGCCCCGTCTGGGTGCGTGTGGCCGCCAACGATCGGGCTGTCGCGGTCACGGTCGAGGATCACGGGGTCGGCCTCGACGAGAGTCAGCTCGAGCGCGTCTTCGACCGCTTCTGGCGCGCGGATCGCGCGCGTTCCCGTGCCACCGGCGGCACCGGTCTCGGGCTCGCGATCGCGCTGGAGGACGCGAACCTTCACGGCGGTCGGCTCGATGTGGCCGGCCGCGCCGGGGTCGGCGCCGTGTTCCGCCTGGTGGTGCCGACTGAGGCCGGCCGGGAGATCGGCGAGCCGCCTCTTGGCCTGGCGCTGAGCAGCCAGGACGCGGAGGCGCTGCGATGAGCCGGCTGACGGGCGGCGGACGCGCGCTGCCGCTGCTCGCCACGGTGACGCTGACCGCCTGCGCCAGTCTGCCGACGTCGGGGCCGGTGCACATCGGGCTCGAAGGCGCCGTGGTCGAAGAGCCATACGTCCAGGCGGTCGCCGCGCCGCCGGTCGCGGGCGCGTCGCTGGAGCAGATCGTGCAGGGCTTCTTACAGGCGATGCTGGCGGGCGCGACGGACGACTTCAAAGTGGCGCGCTCGTACCTGGACGGCGAGACCGCGGCGGTGTGGGACGCGACGGCGTCGGTGATCGTCTACCAGTCGGGCGACGTGCCGCTGTTGGCCGAGTCGGAGACCGAGCCGGGCGAGGTCGCGCTGACGCTCCAGCAGGTGGGCGCCGTGGACGCGGTCGGCCGCTACACCGCGCAAGCGCCCGCGCCGGCCACGTTGACGCTGCGGCTCAGCCAAGACGGGGACGGCGAATGGCGGATCAGCGAACTGCCTGACGGCAGCGCCATCCCCGTGGACGTGTTCAACGTCGACTATGTGGCCGCGCCGATCTACTTCCCATCCGCGGACGGCCAGTTCCTGGTGCCCGACAGGCGGGTCTTTCGGCGGCAGAGCGCCGCGACGGAGGCGGCCCGCGAGTTCCTGGCCGGTCCGCCGCAATACCTCCGGGGCGCCGTGGCGTCGGTGGCGCCGGCGGGCGCGCGGCTCGAGACGGACTCGGTCAAGGTGGTCGATGGCGTCGCAGTGGTCAACCTGTCAGCCGCGATGGCGGACGCGTCGGAATCCGTTCGCGCCACCATGTTGTCGTGTCTGACCCACACGTTGACCAGCCTCCCGACGGTCCGTTCCGTCGAGTTGCATGTGGCGGACGTGCCGTTGGAGGTCAGCGCGGCGCCGGGCCTGACGGAGGATCCGTCCGCCGCCGGTGGGCCGTTCTACCTGGGCGACGGGGGTGTCTGGGAGCACGATGGCGTGCGCGGCGCCCTGCTCAGCGGCACCGAGGCCGCGTTGGCGTGGGAGACGCTCAGCGTGGATCATTCCATGACCCGATTCGCGGGACTGGTCGGCGGCGCCCTGCAGGTGATCGCGAAACCAGGCGCCGATCTCGTCGAGGTTGAACTGCTCGGGGGCGGACCGGCGACCGCGCCGCCGATGTTCGACCGGCTGGGGGCTTTGTGGGTCGCGACTGGTGGCCTGGTGGCGGTGTACAACACCGAGGGCGAAGCCACCATAGTCAGCGCCACGTGGTTGGAGAGCTCCAGGGTGGTGGCGCTCGCCCCGTCCCGCGACGGGGCGCGGCTGGCGCTGGCGCTACAAGATCCGGACAGCGACGTGACCCGCTTGGTCGTCACAGGGATTGTGCGCCGGCAGGGGGCCGTGCCGTGGCGGCTCACCGCGCCGCTGGAGGCTGGCCTCATGGCTGGGCCGGTCAGCTCGTTGAACTGGGAGGACGGCCTGACTTTGACCATGCTGGCGCCGCTGCAAGCGGGCGGGGAGCCCACGCCCGCCGTCTTCACTGTGGGCGGCGACCTGTCCTATCTGTTGCCGCCGACCGATCCGCCGGCCTCGCTCGCGTCTGGGCGGACGGCGGAGGAGATCTACACGGCCGGGAGCGCCGGCGGGCTGTTCTCCTATTCGCCTCGGGGCAGGGTTTGGACCTCGCTCGGGGGTGGCGCCCGAGCGGTCACGTTCGCGCCATGAGGGCTTTGCGGGCCGCCGCCGACCTGATTTGGCCGGCCGATTGCGCGGGCTGTGGTCGCCCGGACGCGGCGCCGCTGTGCGGCGACTGCCGGGCGGAGTTGATGGGTCCGGTGGCGCGGCGGGAGGGGTCTGCCCCGCGCCTCAATCCGGCCGACGGCGGCCCGGCGTTGGCGGTCTGGTGCTCGGCGTGGTATGTCGGGCCGACGCGGCACGCCATCGTCGCTTGGAAAAGGGCGGGGCAAGGGGCGCTGGAACGGGAGATGACCCGGGCGATCGCTCGCACAGCGGAGGCGGTGGCCCGGATCTTGGGGGCTTTGACCAGCGCGGTCGCGGTGACGCCGATTCCGTCCAGGGCGTTGCGCCGTGTCAGGCGGCCGAGTCGCGGCGCCGAGGTGCTGGCGCTCGCGGCGGCGGAGGCGCTGGCTGGCGCCGGGCTGGACGCGTGTGTGGAGGATGTCTTGGCGCGGCCCGCGTGGGCGAAGGACCAGGCGGGCAAGTCCTCGCGGGAACGTCAGGCTGGGCGCGAGGGGGCCACCTTGGTGCGGCGCGTCCCCGGCAGGCCGGTGTTGCTGGTGGATGACGTGCTGACCACCGGCGCGACGCTGCTGGACGCTGAGCGGGCGTTCGCTCGGGCGGGCGCGGCCAGCCTGGGCGCGGTCGTCTTGGCGGCCAGCCCGGGTCAGTCCTGGGTGGCGCCGGCCGGGGCGAACGGCGGCCCGCCCAGGATCGACTAACGTTGGTGTGACCAGTGGACCCAACGAGTGGAAGGCCCAACACCATGGATATTGTCGTCGCCAGCCGACATTCGGAGCTACCGGAGCGGTTCCGCGAATTCGCTTCCGCCAAGCTCGCAAAGATCGCCCAGTACGATTCGCAAGCTCAACTGGTCCAGGTGGAAGTTGTCCACGAGAACAATCCGCGGCTAGCCGAGGTGGCCGAGACCGTGGAGATCACAGTCCGCGGCAAAGGGCCCGTGATCAGGTCGGAGGCGTCAGCCGGGGACGTCTTCTCGGCGTTCGACGTGGCGATGGGCAAACTGATGCAGCAGGAGCGCCGGGCCAAGGACCGCCGCAAGTCGAAGCACAAGATGACTCGGCGCCAGGCGCAGGCGTTCGACCAAGCGTTGTTCGCGGCCGATTCAGGTGTCACGGACGCTCCGGCGGCGCTCGCGCCCGAGCCGGCGCCGCCTGTGGTCGAGGCCGAGATCCTGCCGGAGGCGGGCGAAGGCGCGCAGGGTCCCGGTCCTCGGGTGAAGGAGTCGGTCCTGGCGGATTCGCCCGTGGTGATCCGGGAGAAGGTTCATCAGGCCGCGCCGATGAGTGTCGAGCAGGCCATCTATGAGATGGAGTTGGTGGGCCACCCGTTCTTCTTGTTCGTCGACGCCGTGTCTGGCCTGCCGTCGGTGCTCTACCACCGGCACGGCTGGACCTACGGTGTTCTGCGCTTGGAGACGGTTCCTTCGGATGCGCCCGCCGAGACCTGAGGGTCGGCCGCCGTCGGCGGCGGCTGCGCCCGCTTGGACCGTTTGCGGCGGGCTGTGAAGACCAGGCCCCCCGCCACCAGGATGAGCAGCGCGATCCAGCCCCAGGGCACGGCCCACAGGGCGAATGCCTGACTGACCCGACCCGGGGGGCTGACCTCGTCTGCGCCGACCACCGTGGGCGTCACCTCCACCTCGCCGGTGAGCCGGAAAAGGGGCGGGATCTGGAGCGTCGCCGATCCGGTCACGCTCTCACCGGGCAGAAGCTCTTCGATCGGCTCGGCCTCCACCGTCACAGCGCCCAACCCCCACGGGCCCTGCGCGCGGACGGCGACCACCCCGCCCAAGCGGGTGTTCCCAGTGTTCGCGATGACGTAGTCGACGCGCAACCGGCCAGCCGTGAAGGGGTTCCAAACGCCGGTGAACTGGGTGCTGACGGACTCCACCCGCAGCTGTGGTTCGATCTCGCCCGAGACGCGTAGGTGAATCCGCACGCCGATCCGGTGGGTCAACGTCACCCCATCGCCCTGGGTGAGCCCCGCCACTATCCCGACGGGATGATCACCCGGGGTGGCGGCGGCGGGCACAACTATCGTCACGGGCAACACCCGCGTCTCCCCGGGCGCCAAGGCCAATTGGCCGGCGTCGAGGCCGCCCACTGTGACCCATGCCGCGTCGCCCCCGTCCACCACGTCGAACACCCCGTCCTGGCCCACCACGCCAGCCCCGGTCGAAACCGAAAAGGTCGCCTCGACCGAGGAATGGTTGGTCACCGCGATCGCGTCCTGGGCGGTGGCCCCTGGATCGACGGTGTGGCGCAGCGACACACGGCCATCCGCGCCGTGCTCGTCAGCTGGGGCCACGGACCATTCGATCTCGGAGACGTCCGGGTCCCCGGCGGCAGCCGAGGACCCGGACGGCAACAGGGCCGCGGCCAACAGGCCGAGGACCCAAAGTGTCGCCTTCATCAAAGCGGTGTCAGTCCTTCGCGAACAGCGTCAGGACGATCTCGCTGCCGTAACGCCCGGTGTCCGCCGTGTTGGGCGGGTCGAACGTCAGATCGGCGCCGGCGATGGTGGTCCCCACCCGAGTGTCGGCGTCGGACTCGGCCAACGTGACCGAGCTGTTCAGCTTCTGCCCGGACTGGCCAGCCGCGGCGCCGTTCTCGGACGAGCTGATGAGCGGCGCCCAAGAGAGATGCTCCGCCGCGATCACCCGGTTGCCGGCGGTGAAGTCGCTGGCCCGGCCGGAGACCTCCCAGCCCGCGCCGCGGGCTTGGATGTCGTTGCGTGTGTCGCTGACCGTGACCGCTGGCAATGAGGCGCGGAATTCGTCGCCGACTTCGGCGAACCGGACCGGTTCGGTCAGCGTGGTGACCTTGAGGGTCAGAGCGCCGGGCGTGAGCGATCCAAGACCGACAGCCGCCTCAAGCGGGACGGTCGCCGCCGCACCCGAATAAGCCGCCCCAAAGATGTCGAACAAGGTGTCGCCGACGTCGGTGTTGTCGATATACGCGCCACGGACCTTGTCCCACTCGTCAGCGCGGGCCGCCAACAGGTCCGATCCGACGCCCTTGGCATACAAGGGCACCAGGGAGTTGGTGTGGTCGCCCGAATGCCACGTGACGTTGGGCAGCGCGCCTAGCGTGCCGGTCATCGCGGTCCAGCCAGTGGTTGCGCCCGCGCCGGGGCCGGCCAGGTAGCCGGTCTCATGGTCGGCGGTGATGATCACCAGCGTCTCGTCCCAGGATGAGTTGGCGTTCACCCAGGCGTCGACCACCGCGACGGCGGCGTTGAAGTCCTGCTGCTCCTCGATCAGGCGGGTGGTCTGGTTGGCGTGACCGGCCCAGTCGACGGCGCCGCCTTCGACCATCAAGAAGAAGCCGTCGCTGTCTTGTTCCAGGACGTTCAAGGCGCCTTGCGCCATGGTGGCGAGGTCGGGCACATCGGTCAGGAACGCGTCGCTGTACGGAGCGATGTTCTTGTGGCTGGGATCGTTCACCCCAGCCCGGTTGTATTGCAGCGTCTCAGGCACTCGGGCCAGGCCGAACACCTTCTCGGGGACAGAGACGCCCAGCGCCAAGTCTTCGAAGGCGCTCTTCGACTCGATGTAGCTGTAGTCGGTCTGACCCAACGAGACCCGGTTGTAGTCCGTCTCCGAGATCCACTTGTAGTTGGGTGTCGTCGAGGCGCCATCGTCGGTGTAATTGGGGTGTCCGGCGCCCATGATGACCTCGATCCCGGAGTCGATCATCTCGGTCGCGAGGCCGAAGTAGTCGTTGCGGTTCGTGTTGTGGGTGATGAACCCGGCCGGCGTCGCGTGGTCGAAGGCGACTGTCGTCACCAGGCCGACAGCTTTGCCGATGGCGGACGCGTGCTCACCTATGGTGATCAGGCGCTCCGCGGTCGGGGTGTAGCCGAGCACCCCGTTGCTGGTCTTGACGCCGGTCCCCAGGGCGGTCGCGGCCGCCGCGGAATCGGTCGGCCCGGTCTTGACCCAGTCAAAAGCGGCCCAGGCCTGCTCGTCGTCGTAATACCCACGGCCGGTGGCTGAGTAGTGCGACTGCGCGATCTGGACCGGATAGTCGTCGTAGACCTGGACGGCCGGCCCTTGGGGCGCCGCGATGATCTCGCCTGTGGTCGGGTTGACCGAGACCTGATTGCGGGCGGTTCCCGTCTCATACAGGTTGGCTGAGTCGAAGTGGTTGTAGCCGGCGCCGTCCGAGATCAAAACGATCACGTTCTTGGCAGTGGGCACTTCGTCGGCGAGGGCGGCGGTCCCGGCGCTCGTGGCGCCCACCGCGGCCAGGCCGAAGGCCGTGACCACGGCCGCGGCCGCCTTTGTCCTGCGTTGCAAACTTGCCATCTTGTCTGGTTCCTCACATTCGTCGGTGGCCGGCTGGGCCGACCAAGGGGTTCCCGCAAGCCGGTTGGTCTTAGGGGCGCCTCTCATTCCACCGGCCCAGGCGCACGGCCGCGCCAATCCCCGCAAACGGTGAGGAGAACATGAGGTAAACGTTTGACCACGCGCCGCGCGCCGGCCCACCGCGGCGAGAGGAGCGCTGAGTCGCGCCCCGCCCCGGGTGTTGACCGCCAACGCCCCGGGACGGGCTTGACCATTCCTACACTTCTCCCGTCAGAGACGAGAAGTGTAGAGTTCCGCGCCCCGCGCCGCGGCTGGCATCTTGACCGCGAACGCCCCTGGGACGTGTTTCCGCTGGTCAGGGGCTTGCGCTGGTT
>JAITLE010000207.1 GCA_031278075.1 Bifidobacteriaceae bacterium
GGCCGCGAAGACCTCGAGCTCCTTCTGGCTCTCCGCCACCAAGACGGATGGCACGGCGCTGTTGGCGGGCCTGACCGAGGTGACGATCTCCTACGACTCGGTCGCGGGCGACACGGCCACCGGCTGGGTGTTCTTCGCGGACCGGACCACCGCGGCGCCCAGTTACCGAAACGAGCATTACATCGGCGTCCTGGACCTTCCGGGTTCAGTCACGGTCGAGCGTTACAACAACTCCGGGCAACGGATCGAGACCGGCAACGCCGCCTCGACCCGGGCTGACACGGGTTGGAAGCACGTCGACGCGGTGTTCACGGCCAGCCAGACGTTGCTCTACCTCGACGGTGTGCTCGTCGGGCAGAACAGCGGCTCGGTCGCGGACCTCACCGCGGTGCTCGGCGCCTCCGGCGGCATCTTCCAAATCGGCAAAGGCAACTGGGAGAGCGGCGAATACAACACCGGCCTTGTGGACAATTTCCAGATTTATAACAGGGCGCTCACGGCGGCCGAGATTTCTGAGATCGCGTGGGAGCGGGAGCAGGCGGGCCTGGCCACCTTCGGCTTGGGGGACCTGAGCGGCGTGGTGCGCGACATCGTCCTGCCCGCCACCGGCCCGTTCGGCACGCCCATCACGTGGTCCAGCAGCGAGGAGGGCGCCATCGCGGTTGACGGCACGGTGACGCGCCCAGGCGCAGGCGAAGCCGACGTGGATGTCACCTTGACCGCCACGCTGACCCACGGCGAGGCGACCGTCACCAAGTCGTTCTATGCGACCGTGCTCTCGTTGGACGCGGGCACACCCGCCGTCGTCATCGACAACCTCTGCCTGACCCAGCGCACCAGCTATTACGCCACCTACTATGAGCGCCCCAGCGGCTCGAACACCAAGTATCCGAAGCTGACCTGCGACGGCTCCAACTCGACCAGCTGGTCCAACTGGCAAAGCGCCGTGGCCCACACCTCGGACTCCCTGAGCTATGAGTTCCTCGAGCCGTACACCCTCTCCCAGGTGACGGTCCGGCCCACCGAGCGCGCCCCGCTGACCTTGCAGGTCCTCTACCGTGATCCGACCAGCAGGCAGTGGCTGCCCGTCCAGAACCCGTCCACCTCGCCGGCGCTCGCCAACGACACGAACAGCGTGGTGACCTTCACCCCCGTGACCGTGACCGGCGTCCGGTTGGGGATGACGTTCAACAGCTACGGCAAGATCGCCGAGGTCGTGCTCGGGCCGGCCGAGGTCCCGGAGCCGGCCGACTCGGACCGCGTCGCCGCCGACCTGGCCGCGATCTCCATCCCCCACACCGACGACGTCCGGTCCAACGTGACGCTGCCGACCACCGGCCCGCTCTACGGCTCGACCATCACCTGGGAATCGAGCAACCCGGCGATCGTCACGGATGAGGCGGACGGAGACAAGGCGGCCGGCGTCGTCACGCGGCCGCCCTCGGGCGACGCGAGCGTGACGCTCACCGCGACCGCGTCAAGCGGCGCCGCGTCCGACTCCGCGACCTTCACCCTGACAGTCAAGCAGGCTGCCACGTTGGCCGAGACGACCGACTACCTGTTCGCGTCCTTCACCGGTTCGGAAAGCAGCATCACGGACGAGCAGATCTACTTCGCCACCAGCCAGGACGGCGCTCATTTCACGGATCTGACCACCGCCGGAGCTCCCGCGCTGTCCAGCACGATCGGCGACCGCGGCGTGCGCGACCCGTACCTGGTGCGCGTGCCCGGCGGGGACCGCGCCTATCTGATCGCCACCGACCTGTCGATCTATAGCCGCAACGGCTGGGGCAGCGGTTCGCGCGCCACTGAGAGCGACTTCGGCTCCACCCAGATCGCGGTCTGGGAGACCACCGACATGGTCAACTGGGACGGCCCGCGCTTGGCGGAACTGGCAGGACCCATCGCGGACGCCGGCATGATGTGGGCGCCGGAAGCCTTCTGGGACGACGTGACGGGCCAGTTCTATGTGTACTGGGCCACCCGGTCCGTCTCGACCAACTCCTTGGGCGACGCGACCAACGTCTACATCGCCTCAACCCGCGACTTCGTGACGTTCTCCGATCCTGAGCCGTGGATCGACCGCAGCAACTCGGTGATCGACACCACGATGATCAAGATCGGGGACACGTATTACCGCGCCTCCGCCGACGGGCAGATCAGCATCGACAAGGGCAGCTCTGTGCTGGGCTCTTGGTCCTCGGTGTCCACCCTCCAGTCCATCTTCGGCAACAGCAACTACTCGGGCTCCTACTTGGAGGGCCCGGAGTTCTTCAAGTACAACACTGACGACTACCCGGAGGGCACCTACGGCCTGATGGCGGACCGCTACGCGGCGGGCACCGGCTACCTGCCGTTCCGCACCACCAACGTGGAGGACACCACCACCGCGAGTTGGGCGGTCGCCTCGGATGTCAACTTCGGGGCGCTGAAGAAGCGCCACGGCACCATCCTGCCGATCACTGCGACCGAATACGCCGCGATCACCGAGTATTACGGTGTCGGCGGCCCTGAGGAGCCCAGCGGCGCAGAGCTGGTGGCCTCCTACGACTTCTCGGAGACCTCCGGCATGGTGCTGGCTGACAGCAGCGGCAACGGCAACGACGCCACTGTGGTCGGGACCCCGACCTGGGGCGACGGCCAGATGGTGTTCTCCGGGGATGATTACGTCCAAATGCCGGACGGCATCCTTTCGGGTTATTCGGAGGCCACGATCGTGGTCGAGACCGCGCCCGCGGCCGCGACGCTGACCGGCAACAACTTCCTGTGGAACATCGGCGGCTCCGCCACCGCGAGCCCCGTCCAGGGCCAGTGGTTCGTCCACGCGCCCAGGCCGGGCACTCAGATCGGTCTGTCCGGCAACACCAGCGCGACCACCGCGAACTCCGGGACGGCGCTCGCGGCGGACAAGTGGCAGTCGATCACCGCGACCGTCAAACGGAACGGCGCCACTTCGCTGCTGTCTTTCTATGTCGACGGCCAGCTCAGGGCCAGCGCCTCGACCGCCAACCACCTCGACTCGATCACGGCCGCGACCTCGAACTTCATCGGCAAGTCCGCTTGGAACGACCCGAATTACCAGGGCGTCATCTCGAGCTTCAAGATCTACGACAAGGCGATGATCGCCTCTGAGGTGGCTGAGGCCGCCGCCGAGGACGCGGCGGTTGTGGCGGCGGAGTTGGTCAGCGCGGTCGGTGGGCCGCTGCTGACCGAAGAGCAGGTCGCGTTGCCGACGTACGGCGGTCACGTGTCGTGGACTTCGCAAGACGCGGCAGTCCAGGTGTCCGATGGCGTCAACGCGACGGTCTCGCTGCCGACGGACGGGTCCGCGAGGTACGCCTTGCTGACGGCCACCGCGACCGTGCGGGGTGAGACCTCGTCCAAGGTGGTGACCGCCACGCTGTCCGCGGTCACGCCGGGCATGGCGTTGGCGGTCCCGGCGATCGTGGTCGAGGATCTGCCGTCGAGCGTGCTCGGCCACACCATCGAGTGGAGCTTCACGGAGGCTGGCCACGTGGCCGCGAACGGCGCCGTGACGTTGCCCGCGTCGGGTAGCGTCTCAGGCACTCTGACGGCGACGATAGATGGCGACGAGGTCCTCAGCGCGGCATCGTCCATCGCGGCGCCGGGCGGGCGGATCGCGACCTATGTCAAGACAGGCGTGGATGATCTGCTCGCGTACCCGGACGATCGGCGCTCCGACGCCTTGTTCGTCGCGGCCCAAGGCGCAGGCGATGCGACCTGGGAGGCGTTGAACCGCAACCAGGCGATCCTGTACGTGCTCTGGGACGGCACGCAGGCGGCCAACCCGAACGCCCAGATGGGCTCACCCGAGTTGTTCCGCTTCGAGGACGGCCACTTGGGCGCGGTCAGCTCGGCGAACAACGCCGGCGACGGGATCTATGTCTGGGACGCGGATGAGACCTCGACCTTCCGGGGTGAGCGGTTCATCGAGCTGACGTCGACCAGTCAAGTCCTCCACCCGCACGTGGTGTGGGACGCGGCGGCCCAGCTGTACAAGGTGTACTGGTCCGACGCGGGCGGCGGGGCGCATGTCACCCTGCTGGCCGACCTGGCGGATGGCGCCACGCCTGTGGTGACGATCACCGCCGACCCGGTCGTCAACGCGCCTGTGGGGACGTTGCCGGATGGCGCAGATCCAGCGCAAGCCTCCTACATAACCTTGACCGAGTCGGAATACGACGCGATCTACAAGAAGTACGTCGACCTGAAGAACACGGCGCTGTTGACCGATCTGGGCCAGACCCTGAGCGTCGGCGAGGCGATGCAGGCGCTGCCCGCGCAGGTGACTTTGGGTTACAACGACGGCTCCACTAAGAATCTGAACGTCGAATGGGACGCCACCGAGCTGGCGGCCGTCGACACGAGCACGCCTGGTGTGTACGCGGTGACCGGCGCCGTCGGGCAGGACGACTACGCCTACCCGTTCGTCGCGGGCCGGGCTGATCCGCACCTGTTCTACAACCCCGACGACGAGATGTACTACCTGACGGCGTCGCACTACAACCAGGCCTACGACGGAGTGGTGAGCCAGGCGCAAAGCTACCGCAAGCTGGCGCTGCGCCGGGCCTCGACCATCGAGGGCCTGAAGACCGCCCAGGAGCACATCATTGTCGATCCGGACAACGTGTCGGGCCACACTTACGGGTATTCCGCCTTCATCTGGGCGCCGGAGTTCCACAAGATCAACGGCACATGGTGGGTGGTGGTCGGCATGCAGTCCACCTGGTCCACTAACGGCAACTACCCGAACGCCACGGTGATAATCCCGTTCATCGGCACTGTCGATGACATTAAGGCCGGCGCCATGCTCGACCCGGCCTACTGGGGCGCGCCTGTGCCGCTCGGCACCTCCGCCAACTGGGATGTCTCCTATTACGAGATCGCCGGCCAGGGCTATTGGATCATCCCCAACGGCGGCACCATGGGATTCGACGTGGTCAAGGCCAGGATGGGGTCGGGCCAGGTGCCCATGCCGGAGGGCGCGGTCAAGGAGATCTACCGGATCGAGGCCCCCTACCAGTACGGCAAGTATGACGGCACGTATTCGGCCACGAACGAGGGCTCCGACCAGGGCGTGATCGAGGGCCCGTACATTGTGGAGCACCAGGGGTCGTTGTACCTCTTCTACTCGATGTGCACGGTCGACAAGTACTACGCGATGGGCATCCTGCGGGCTGAGGTCGGCGCCGACATCGCTGATCCAGCGAGTTGGACGGCCGTGCCGTATCCGTTGCTGACCAGCTATGACACGGCAGACGGGCAGATCGGCGGGGCGGCTCAGGTCGGGCCGGGCCACAACTCGGTGGCGATCGACGAGGCGGGCAACTTGATCAACGTGTACCACGCGCGGCCGAACCCGCTGCCTCAGGCTGGGCAGAGCGGCGCGGGCGGGTTGTTCGACCCGTCCCGGAGCGTGGCGCTCAAGTCGATCAACGTCCGGGCTGATGGCACCCTCGACCTGGCGATCACCGCTGACCAAGAGGTGGCGCCGCAGCACAAGTCGGTGACGGCGTATATCGCGGTGGACGCGGTGCTGGTGGAGTCGATCGCGATCAGCGGGGCGGGCGTGGCCTCGGGCGCGCTGACCCTCGGAGTCGGCGACACGAGGGGCTTGTCAGCGACTGTTCTGCCTGTGAACGCGACCGCTTCGAGTCTGACGTGGACCAGCGACGACCAAGACGTGGTCACGGTGGACGTGTTGGGTCAGATCACCGCGGTCGGCTACGGCTCCGCTCGGGTGACCGCGGCCGCGCAGGACTCGAGCGGCGTCAGCGCGTCGATCGTCGTCACGGTGTCGGAGCCGGTGGAGGACCTGCTCGCGGCCATCGTGGTGCCGCCGGTGCTGGCCGCTGGGGAGCGGTTGCCCACCCAAGTCGGCGACCACAAGATCACTTGGGTTGTCATGGCCGGCACGCCTACTTTGGCCGGTTCGGACGGCAATGTGATCGCCTCCCCGCCGGCGGCGGGCCTGGCCGATTTGACCCTGCAGGCCTACATCGGCTCGGCGGGCCGGCTCTTCGAAGTCAAGGTGATCGATTCCGACCATGCGACGCTCGCCGGGTACACGGTGACCCAGACGGTGCGCAACACGGACGATCCGGATGTGGAGCTGTCGGTCCACCTGGCGGTGCGCCCGGCCGGACAGGGGTACACGGCGTTGAACGCCGGGGCCGGCGTGATCTACGCGAAGGGCTTGAACGGCAGCGCGTCGAACAACGTGACGAAGCGCAACGTGGACAGCCCGTATCTGTTCCGGTTGGCGGATGGCGGATACGGGGTGATCGCGCGCCGGGTGCAGACCAGCGGCACCCCGGCCACAGCAGAC
>JAITLE010000266.1 GCA_031278075.1 Bifidobacteriaceae bacterium
GGACGCCGACCGTTCCCGACGGTCGGCGTCCCCTCAGTGTCGATTGATCAACTTACGCCGTAGAAGCACTCATTTCCCGAAAGCGCCCGGGAATCCTTCGCTACCGCTTGCTTGCCCGCCGCAGCCGACACGGTGACGTAATTCCTGCCCTTCGCGGTGGCGTAGTGCTTCTTCGAGTAGTGCGTGTACCGGGACGTGACGGTGCCCCATCCTGGCACCCCGGACTGAGTGCAACTGAAGTCCCCATCAGCGCCGCCCGCGAAAGCCGCCGGTGCAGCGGCCCCGCCGAGCATCAGCGCGGTAGTCGCCCCAACTGCGACGGCCCGCTTGAGTTTATGAATGGTATCCCCGATCTCGTGGCGCCTTGGCCGAGAACTTGTGTTCTGGGCTCCATGGACGCTAACACGCGAGTTCTGGCTCTAGGGTCCTTTCGGGGGACGGCTTTCCATCAGGTAGCCGTGGCGGGCCCGTCTTGGAGCTGTGACCTGCGACGACTCCGCAGATGTGAGTGTGGTCACATTTCGCAGAGGTGACTCATATGGGGCTGAGTGCTGTCAAGCGGGCAGGGGGAGCGGCGTGGCGGGCGCATGCTCAGGTCGGGGGACCGCGAGTCGTGTTCAGACGCGTGTCGCAAATCTCATATGCGTGGGCTGGCTGCCACATGACGATGGTTCGGGTCCGGGTCCGGCGGTCTGGTCGCGGGCGCCGCCCCGGAAGGGCTGCCCAACAGTTGCGTCGCCGGTCCCCGGTGGACGTGGCCGTGTCCCGAGCTTGGGGCTTATGGCGTTGTCTCCGCTTGCGGGCTTTCCCTGGGTCATCCGGCCATGTTCGCCAGCTCCCAGCAGAAGCATGGGACGCGACCCTCGCCTCGCTGCCCTGGCCAATCAAAGGAGAAGCGCTCAAACGCGTCCCGCGCGGCTTGCGCGCCGATCACCTCGAGCACAAAAGCTGGTTCGTCGAGGTGCCCGCGACCGACTCCGAGGTGACTTCAGACGGTTTCTGCGACCAAGCCACCGACCAGTTCGCCAAAATGTGCCCGCTGAACGAGTTCCTGAACCAGGCCCTGGTCCAGTTCAAAATGCCCCAACGCTAACCCACGCCAACGCGGCAGCCGGGGTCTGGTGAACGCGCCGCCCGTTGTGATTGTGCGCGTGTGTACAGGTGCTGTGTGCAGGTGGCTTGGGACGCATGGCTTCAGCCCGTCGGAGCCGTGGTCAGAAGCCGAGTGTCGGCGCGTCGAGTCGCGGGCACCTCGACGAACTGCGCCCTGGCATCGGACATGTCAGCAGCGATGATGTGCAACCGGTTCTGCTCACGGCCTCTGGTCATGCCAACGTAGACGCCAGCCGCGCTGGTCGCCTCCGACAGGAGAATGTGGGCGGTGCCCACGGTGGCGCCTTGGACGCCGTAGGCGGTCGCCGCATGAGACAGGTGCGCGTGCTCGCCCACATAGTCGGCCGGGAGCGCGACCGTCCGCGGGTGCTTGCGCCCGCTTCCGGCTTCGCGGGCGTAGACGGTGCCGTCGTCGGTGACTTGCTGCACGATCCACTGCTGCCGGTTCGCCACCCCCAGGGCGCTGTCGTTCCGCCGGGTCTGGATCAGGTCACCGGCCCCGATGGGCAGCCCGTCCCTGCCAGTCGCCGTGGCGGTGTCGTCCACCCCGCCGCGTTCGACCCGCAGGGCGCGGATGCGCTCGTTCAGCTCGGAGGCTTGATCGTTGGTGGCGACGGTGATGGCCCCACCGTCCTGTGCGCAGCCGGCGATGTGCTCGCGGGCCGCCGCATCATCGGCGTGCAGGGTGACGAGGTTCATCGCGGCGAGCCGGTCGAACACGCCGCCGGGGTCTTCCCGGTCACGCATCGCCAGTGTGAGGGCCGCGTAGTCGGGGTCGGCGAACCGGTGCAGCTCGGTCATGTCGTAGACGCGGCCCCTGATCTGGGCGGCCATGTCGAGCACCCCGCCACGACCTACCGCGGGCAGCTGCGCCTGGTCGCCCACAAGCGCGACCGTCGCCCCGGCCCGTTGGGTGACGGCCAGCAAAGCGCGGGCGGTGTCCTGGTCGAGCATCCCGGCCTCGTCCGCGATCACCCGCTCACCTGGCGCGAGCCGCGCGTCCTGGGGCGGGCCGGTGTAGGCGCGGCCCGTCTCGGGGTCGGTGTCGCCCAGGTTGAGGCGTGTCCACGCGCCGTCCTGGTTCCATCGTGTGCAGCGCTCGAAGCCCAAGAGGCATGGCGGCTGACCGAGCTTTCGGACTTCTTGACTGCTGTCAGATGGGGAGAATCAACGGTTGGCGACATGAAGGACACCGCGGCAGCCAGCGCTGACCTCCGTAGGCTGTGGCTCACCGCAGTGGCCAAAGCGCACGATTTCGATCAAGCTACTCTCGAGGTCGAGGCGCGGATGGTGCTGGTCGGCGAGGATGATGGCGACCTCGTGTCGCTCGTGAGGACGCCGCCCCTCCTCTTCAAGAGGCCAATGGAGCAGATCACAGGCCACGACGCCGTGCCCCTAACGCAGTGCTTCATGGCCCATTCCTGGGAAATAGCCACGCAAACGGCGGCCCTTCTTATCAACGCACGGTGCCCCGCGGTAGCGGACGCAATTCGCGATCTCGGGGGTCCAATGACCTGGACGAGGAAGTTTCTTTCGACTGCTACGGCGTTCACCAACGCCCACCCCAAAGGTGAATGGATCAGTTCGTCGCGCAACGGCGACAGCGCTGCGAGATCAGCACTGGCATTCGTCGCTCGGCAGACCGAGGAACTGGGACTCGGAGTGCTCCGAGAATTGGAGAGTGATCGCGACGCAACCGTCCGCCACCACGCAGGCGCGGCAATCGACGGTGCGGAGATATGGACATGCACCTACTGCTTCCGCGAGTCCCCTCTGAGCGAAGCTTCGTGCCCGCAATGCCACTGCCTGCCGCGGTGGTCCAGCGTCGATTCCCGTACCTAGGCACCGGCGGCGGCGGACGCTGCCCAAGAGCGCTCAACCACGGGCCGCGGGTTGAACCTTGATCGACAGCCCTTGACCCCATTCTCGCCGATTGCCGCGCACCGCCGTAGACTCGATATATGAGCTTGGACGTTGAGGCCGCGGTCGCGGCGATTCTGTCTGTCGATGACCTTGACGAGCGCGCGCTGGTGGTGCATCGGCTTGAGCGGAGCCTCCACCCAGACGAGCTGGACGATCAGTCCGCGGTTCGATCCGCCTGGCGTGATGAGATCGGTGCCCGCGTGGATCAGATCCTGAATGGCGAGGTCGAGCTTGTTGACGCCGACGAGACCTACCGGTTGCTGTCCGCTGAGTTGGCGGATATCGACAAGTGAGCCTCCCCCAGCGGGAGCATCCCGAGGCCCGCGCGGAACTGCGAGAGGCCGCCCGCTGGTACGAGAAGCAGCAGCGCGGCGTCGGCCAAAGACTGCTCGACCGGACGCGCGAAGCCCGGCACTCCATCGTCGCGGCACCGCAGTCGTGGCGCAGGCGTCCGGACTGGGATCGGGACGATCCGGCGGTGAGGGTGCGAAGCGTCGCGAAGTACCCATACGACATCGTCTACTTCGCAACGGACGGCGAAATCGTCATCATCGCCTATGCTCATGAGAGCCGCGAACCGGGGTACTGGAAGCACCGAGTCGACACCTGAAGGAGCGACGGGCAGTCACCCCAAAATCACCCCGAGGACGCCCCCGATGGCTCCGAAGACACCCAAAGGCCCAGGTGAACCGCCTGGACCGGCCCGTCGGGAGCGTTCGGGACGAAGAGGTCGTGGGTTCAAATCCCGCCGCCCCGACACTGTAGGGCTCTGACCAGCGGAAACACTGGGCCGTTGGTTGCTGTCCGGCCCCGGATTGGCCTTTTGGGCACATTTTGGGCACATGCCATTGGGCAGTGGCGGCAATGATCCGCATCCGCTCACATGCCCAGTGCTGGCCCGGGTGGGGTTGTGGCTGAACTGGAACGCGAGGTGGCGCGGCTGCGTCAAGAAAACTCATTTCTAAAAAGGGCTGCGGCCTTCTTCGCCCGGGAGTCCGAGTAGAGCTGAAGTACCAGCTCATGTGCCAGGCCAAGGCCGACTATCCAGTCGTGATGATGGCGAGGTTGTTGAAGGTCGCCAGGTCGGGGTACTACAAGTGGGTTCAAAGGGTAGGGTTGACATGACGCGGCCGCACCCGACCACGAGGTATACGTGTGACCATTCCCCAGTTCGATGACGAGGGTTTTCTTCCCCCTGGGCGCTACCGCGCCGCGGCGGACGAAGCGCACGCCCGGTTCGTGGCGCCACACCCGCCGGACAACCCGAGGCGCGCGATCTGGGAGGACTGGCTGACCGTCACCGAGCTTGTCAAAGCGACCGTCGGCACGGTG
>JAITLE010000014.1 GCA_031278075.1 Bifidobacteriaceae bacterium
CGGGGGGGCGTTTTTTTGGGGGGGGGGGGGGTTTGGTGGGGGTTGTTTTCCAACGCCCGCACGGGGGGGGGGGGCGGGGCGCCCCCCCCCCCGCCGCCGGATCTACTGGTTGTACCTCGCGCCCGGCGCGGCGGCGTTGACCGCGGTGATCATCGTCCCGTTCGCGATGAACTTCTACTTCAGCCTGCACCGTTGGAAAGGCGGCCTGGCCCCGAAGTATTGGCACGGTCTCGAGAACTACCAGGACCTGCTGCAGGACGCCGCGTTCTGGTCGTCATTCCGGAATTCGGTGTGGATGGTCGTGGCGATGGTGGTGGCGCCGACTCTGATCGGCTTGGTCCTGGCGGCGGTGTTGTTCGATTACGTGGCGAGCCACGTCGGCGACCGTGTGGCGAGCTTCTTGAGAGCGACCTATTATCTGCCGCAGATCATGCCGGTGGCGGTCGCCGGAATCGTCTGGAATTGGATCTTGAACGCGCAGACTGGCGCGCTCAACCAGATATTGAGCGGCTTGGGCGTCGCCAGCCCGCCGAATTGGCTGGGTCAGCCGCGCACCGCCTTGCCGGCGGTCATGGTGGTGTTGATCTGGATCCAGATCGGATATCCCACGGTCATCTTCATGTCCGCGCTGCAGCGGGTCGACCCGGAACTTTACGAGGCCGCTGAGATCGACGGGGCTGGTTGGTTCCGGCGCTTGCGCGCCATCACGATCGCGCAGATCCGCCCGGAGACGTTTGTGGTCACATTGACCTGCACGGTGGCCGCGTTGAAGGTGTTCGCGCCGATCTACGTGTTGACCCGCGGCGGGCCGGAGCAGTCCACTTTGGTGCCGTCTTATTATTCCTATCTGAACTTCTTCGTCACCTCGAAGGTGGGTTACGGCGCCGCTGTCGCCACCGTGCTGACCTTGGTGATCGTGTTGGTGGCCGCGGTCATCCAGTTCTTGCAGAACCGGTGGGCGCGGCTCGGCGGGGAGGTGGGGGCATGACGGCCCTGGTGGGGGACCGGTCCCGCGTGGCGGTGACCCGCAAACCGGTGAGTCGGCATCGGCGTGGCGTGGTGCGATGGATCGTGTTGGCCGGCTGCGTGGCCGTCGCGGCGCTGATGCTCGCCCCGTTCGGGCTGATGGTGGTCAACGCCTTCAAGAGCCCCACGGAATACGCCACGCAGGGCCCGCTGGCGCTGCCGGGCGAGATCTACACGAAGGGCGTGGTGGACTTCTGGGAGCGGTCGAACTTCCTGGTCAAGCTCTGGAACTCGACCTGGACCTCGGCCTTGGTGGCGGTGTTCGCGTGCCTGCTGTCACTGCTTTCCGCCTATGCGCTGGGCGTGGGCCGCGTCCGCGGGCGCGTGTGGATAGTCGGCGTGTTCCTGTTGGCCAACATCTTGCCCCAGGAGGTGCTGCTGTATCCGCTCTATGACATCGCCCAAGAGGTCGGCTTGAACAACTCAGGTTGGTCGATCGTCATCATCTTCACTGTGATCCAGGCCGCGTTCGGGACGTACCTCCTGGCCTCCGTCTTGGGCACGTTTCCGCCCTCGCTGTTGGAGGCGGCCGCCCTCGACGGCGCCAACTCGTGGCAACAGCTGTGGCGGGTGGTCTTCCCAATTGTGCGCCCCACTTTGTCTGTGCTGATGGTCTTCTTCTTCATCTGGACCTGGAACGAGTTTTTCATCCCGTTGGTCATGTTGACCTCGCCTGACGCGCAAACCGTGCCCATCGCCCTCTCGGCGCTGCAGGGCGACAGGATGCTCGACGTCCCGACCCTCAACGCCGGCGCCTTGGTGTCGCTGGTCCCGACGTTGATCTTCTTCTTGATCTTCCAACGCACATTGACCCGCGGCGTGATCGCGGGATCGATCAAATAGTCCAATACGAACGACGAGGTATTCAACCAAATGAGATTCACGGATGGGTACTGGCAGACCCGGAACGGCTTCACGGTGCTCCATCCGATGGATGTGCGCGACCTCGCGGTCGACGGCGCGGCGGGAACCGTGACGGCCTGGGCGGCCACCAGTCGCATCCGCACCCGCGGCGACACGCTGAACCGCCCGCTGGTGACGGCGACGTTCTCGGCGCTGGCCCCAGGTGTGGTCCGTGTCCGCCTGGCCCATCACGAGGGCGGCCCGCCCGCCGGGCCCAGCTTCGCCCTCCAGGCGGAGGCCGGCTACCGGCCCCAGGTGGAGCTCAGGGAACACGAGGCGCTCTTGCGCGCCGGCGATCTCGAGGTCGCCGTCTCGTCGGGCGCGGGCTGGCACGTCGAGTTCCGCTCCCGGGGCCGTCTGCTCACATCGTCGACGGCCCGTTCGGTGGGTGTCGCCACCTCGGACGCGGGCGGCACGTTCCTGGTGGAGCAGTTGACGCTGAGCCCCGGCGAGATGGTTTATGGGCTGGGCGAACGCTTCGGCCCGGTCGTCAAGAACGGCCAGAGCGTCGAGATCTGGAATAGGGACGGCGGCACCAGCAGCGAGCAGGCTTACAAGAACGTCCCGTTCTACCTCACCTCGGCCGGCTACGGCGTGCTCGTGGACCACCCCGGGAAGGTCTCCTTCGAGGTCGCCTCCGAGATGGTGGAACGGGTGCAATTCTCGGTGCCCGGCGAGGTCCTGGAATACGTGGTGATCGACGGCCCCACCCCGAAGGATGTGCTGCGCCGCCTCACCGCCTTGACGGGCCGCCCGGCGCGCATCCCTCCGTGGGCGTTCGGCCTTTGGCTCTCGACCTCGTTTTCGACAGAATACGACGAGGCCACGGTCGTGTCCTTCGTCGACGGCATGGCTGAGCGCGACCTGCCCCTGTCCGTCTTCCATTTCGACTGCTTCTGGATGCGGGAATTCCACTGGACCGATTTCGTCTGGGACCCGGACACATTCGCGGACCCCAAAGCGATGCTCGCCCGCCTGAGAGCCCGCGGCCTGAAGATCTGCGTCTGGATCAACCCGTATATCGCGCAACGTTCGCGGCTTTTCGCGGAGGGCCGCGCGAACGGCTATTTGCTGCGCCGCGCGGATGGCGGCGTCTGGCAGACGGACGCCTGGCAGGCCGGGATGGCTCTGGTCGACTTCACGAATCCCGCGGCGGACCGCTGGTATCGCGCCCATTTGCGGGAGCTGATCGACCAAGGCGTCGATTGTTTCAAAGCCGACTTCGGCGAGAGGATCCCAGTCGACGGCGTGGTCTGGCATGACGGCTCCGACCCGGCGCGCATGCACAACTATTACTCGCTGATCTACAACCGTGCCGTCTTCGAGGAGTTGCGGGCGGCCCGCGGCGAGGGTGAGGCGGTCCTCTTCGCCCGCTCGGCCACCCTCGGGAGCCAGCGCTACCCGGCGCATTGGAGCGGTGACAATTGCGCCAGCTACGCCTCGATGGCGGAGACGCTGCGCGGCGGGCTGTCGCTGGGGCTGAGCGGGTTCGGGTATTGGAGCCACGACATCGGCGGCTTCGAGGACACCCCGGGGCCGGATTTGTTCATCCGCTGGCTGGCGTTTGGCTTGCTCTCGCCGCTGTCGCGGCTCCACGGCTCCACGTCGGTGCGCGTCCCGTGGGCGTTCGGGGATGCGGCGGTGGCGGCCGCGCGCCGTTTCATCGCGTTGAAGCATCAGCTCATGCCGTACCTGGCGCGGACGGCGGAGGAGGCTCACACCGAGGGGTGGCCCATGCTGCGCCACATGCTGATCGAGTTCCCGGACGACGTCTCCGCGCGTCACGTCGACACGCAGTACATGTTGGGCCCGTCCCTCCTGGTGGCGCCGGTGTTGGAGCCGTCCGGCCGTGTCCAGGTCTATCTCCCGGAGGGGGTGTGGACGTCCCTGCTGGACGGGTCGCAGTGGATCGGTCCGCGTTGGGTGGCTGAGACGCACCAGCCGGACTCGCTGCCGTTGTTCGTCCGGCCGGGCACGGTGCTGCCGCTCGGCCGGGGCGGTCGGTCCCCGGAATACGACTGGGCGGACGGCGTCACGTTGAGGGTGTTCGAGTTGCGCCCGGGCGCCAGCCGCGAGGTGTTGGTCCCCGGCCGAGGTGGCGCGGCGGCCGCGCGTTTCGCGGTGGCGCGGGAAGGCGACCGGCTGGTCGCGCAGGGGCCGGCGGATCGTCCGTGGCGGCTCGCGGCGCACGATGCCGTCGTCGACGCCCGCGCGGGCGCCGCGGTTTTGGCGCTCGGCGCCAAGTGAGCCGAGCTCCCCGTCTCGCGATCACATAGATCAGGCTTGTCGCCCACTTGACTGGCGTCCGGGGCTCGGCTAGCATCGCTGTTAGCGCTAACAGGTGACTGGCGCCGGCCCCTGGGTGCGCCCCCACGACGGGTGAGGGGCTGCGGGCGGCGCCGCGCGGAAGGCGCGCGGTCTCAGCTTTCTCTCAGGCTCGCCGCACACATGTCAATACGCCCCTAAAAACTGGTTTCGCAACGGGAGGAAACCTCGATGAAGAGGATCACTCGGCCGACAGCGCTTTTCGCTGCCTTCGCACTGACCACCACCGGTCTCGTCTTCGGCGCGGTTCCCGTAGGGGCCGCCCCCAGCGATGACCTGATCGCAGAGTTCACCTTCGACGACGCGACCACCGGCCTCAGCGGCGCGGGCGCGGTCGCGACGCCCACGGGCGCCGTCACGCTGGTCGACAGCTTCGATGGCACCAAGGCCGCGAAGAC
>JAITLE010000103.1 GCA_031278075.1 Bifidobacteriaceae bacterium
CCACGCCGACGCCGTCCGCGACGCCGTCCCCGACGCCGTCAAAGCAACCGTCTGCGACGCCGTCAAAGCAACCGTCCGCGACGCCGACGCCGTCCCCGACGCCATCGAAACAAGCTTCCGCCACGCCTTCGCCACAGCCGTCCAAGTCGCCGGCCGCGACGGCCCCGCCCGCCACATCAAGCAAAGCCGGCCCGGCCAAGAGCGGCTCCACCAGCACGCTGACGCTCAGCAAGCTGCGCAAGTCGGGCCTCGCCCGGCTCGTCTGCGACGTGTTCTATTACGGCGCCGAAGCCGTGTTCGGCCAGCTCACTTGCCCGGCGGCCTGCGCCAGAACCACCTAGCGCACGGGGCCGGACCGGCGCCTGAGGCCACCGCGCACGCCGGACGCCGCGGGCTCCCGCGGGCTCCCGTGCGGCCCCCGCGCGGACCCCGCGCGGACCCCGCGTCAAGGATGCGGCCCGATCACCCGCTCCAGGCGGACAGAGCCCCGCCCCGCTTTGCCGCCCAGTTCCACAAATCCCTGTTCACGCAGCCCACGCGCTTGCGCTGGACGGTCGGCGTAGAGCCACACCCGCCCCACGCCAGCCGCGGCGAACGGACCGTTCTCACCGAACAGGAAGGCCCACGGCGGCACCCGAAAGTCCGTCGAATAGGCCGCGAGCAACTCCGCCTCGCCCGCGCCGGTCGCCGTCCAAGCGGCGAAGGCCGCCACGCGGTCGCCACGGAACACCAACGCCACATCACCGCCGCCGGCCGCCAACCGAGCCAACAACCCCGGGCTCGCCGCCATCACACCGTCCCCGTGCCGCGACATGAACCAGCGCAGGATCGAACTCTCGGAGTCGACCCGCGCGAACATCAAAGGATCGCCGTCCCCGCCGCGACGGACACGGCTCCCACGCCGCCGCATCACGGTCAGCTCCGCAGCTCCGCGTCGCAGTCTTGGGCCGCCGCCGCCACCGCGCCGCGCCGCGCGGCCGTGATCTCTTGGGGCGTCAACGTGTGATCCGCCGCCCGCAGCCGCAACGCCACCGCCACCGACTTCTTGCCCGCCGGGAGTTGCTCCCCCTCGTACACGTCGAAGACAAAAGCGTCCTCCAGCACCTCGCCCGCCCCGCGGCGCACCGCCGCCACCAGCGCCGCGGTGGGCGTGGCGCGATCGACCGCGAACGCGAGATCTTCCTTCGCCACCGGCTGCGCGGACACGGGCCGCGCCAAACGGATGTCCGGCGCCAGCTCAAACAGCCGATCGAGGTCCAGCTCGAACGCCACCGCACACCCCGGCAGCCCCAGCGCCGCTACCACCCTGGGGTCCAACTCGCCGGCGTAGCCGCAGATCAGATCGCCCACCAGCAGTTCCGCGCAGCGCCCCGGGTGGAAAGGCGCGCGCCGCGCCCGACGTGCCTGAAGCTCAATCCCGACCGCTCGCCCCGCGACGCGTGCCCCCTCGACCGCGTCCGCCCAGTCCGCGGCGCGCCCCGGGCCCCACACGCCGGCGCCTTCACGCTGCCCCACCATCACCGCCGCGGCATGCCGCGGCTGCGGTGGGACCGCGGCCAACAGTTCCTCCAAGACCTCGACGGGCGGACGCCGGTCGCCGCCCGGGAGCGGGGCCGCCAAAGGCGCGGGGCGCGCTGGCACGCCCGGCGACGCGTCCGCCAGCGGCGGGACGGTCACCAGCCCCAACTCGTAGAGACCGACATCCGTGCTGCCCCGGCCGACGTTCCGGCGGACCGTGGTCAACAAGGTCTGCAAGATCTCGGTGCGCAGCAGCGGTTGCTCCGCGTCCAGCGGGTTGGCCAAACGGACCGCGGCCCGGCGCGGATCGGTCGCCTCATAGCCCAGGGCAGCGAACGCGTCCTCGCCGGTGAACGGGTAGCTGAGCACCTCGACCAGCCCGAAGTCCGCCAACGAGCGGGCCACCGACCGGCGTAGACGCTGCGCTTTGGTGAGCCCCGCCCCCGCCGGAGCCTGGGGCAGCACCGACGGTATCCCCTCATAGCCGTCGAGCCGCGCCACCTCCTCCACCAGGTCGATCGCCCGGGTCAGATCGGGCCGCCAACTCGGTGGGGTGACCAACCAGTCCCCCGCTCCAGCCACACCGCCCGGCTCCCCCAGCGGCGCGACGGTCCCGCCGGTCCGGGCCACGACGCAGCCCAACTGGCCCAGGACCGCCGCCACCCGGTCTGCGCCGTAACGCACTCCGGCAATCCGGTCGGGGTAACTCGGGTCGAACGAGACCGGCGCCGGCAAGACGGGCGAGCCCACATCCGTGACGGCCACGTCCGCCTCGCCGCCGCCGTACTCCAGGAGCAGGTCGACCACCCGCTGGGCCGCCTTCGGCGGCAGCTCAGGGTCCACACCCCGCTCAAATCGCTTCGCGGCCTCAGAACTCAGCTTCAAGCGCCGCGCGGTCCGCGCCACCGACACCGGGTCGAAGTGGGCCGCCTCGACCAACAAGTCGCGGGTGGATGCGCCCACCTCCGAGGAGGCGCCCCCCATCACCCCGGCCAGCCCCAGAACCCGAGCGCCCCGCTCGCCCTCCGGCGAATCCGTGATCAGCAGGTCGGACGGCGCCAACGCCCGGTCCACGCCGTCCAACGTGACCAGACGCTCACCCGCGGCGGCGCGCCGCACCACGATCGGCGCCGCGACACCCGTCAGGTCGTACGCGTGCAACGGTTGGCCCAGCTCCAGCATCACGTAGTTCGTCACGTCCACCGCCAACGAGATCGGCCGCATCCCCGCCTGAGTCAAGCGCCGCCGCATCCAGTCCGGCGCCGGACCGGCCGCCGCGCAGCCCCGCACAATCCGTGCCACAAACCTGTCGCAACCGGCGCGGCCGGCGATCGGCACGGCATCGTCCAACTCGATCTTGAAACCGTCTGCCGTGGGCGGCGGCGTCGCGATCAGAGCCGGGTCGCGGAACGGCTCCCCGGTCGCGTGAGAGAACTCCCGCGCCACGCCACGGATCGAGAAGCAGTAGCCGCGGTCGGGCGTGACGTTGATCTCCACCGTCTGCTCGTCGAGGTGGAACAGCGGGATCAGGTCGGCGCCCACCGCCGGGTCCAAGCCCAGCCGGGCCAGCACAATGATGCCGCTCGCATCCTCACCCATCCCCAGTTCCCGCTCCGAACAGATCATGCCGTCCGAGACGTGCCCGTACGTCCGACGCGCGGTGATCGGGAACGGGCCGGGCAGCACCGCGCCGGGCAGCGCGACAGCGACTTTGTCGCCGGCTTCGAAGTTATGCGCCCCGCAGACGATGCCGCGCACTGCGCCGTGCGCCTCCCCCACGTCCACTTGGCACCAGTTGATGGTCTTGCCGTTCGTCTGCGGCTCGGCTTTCACGTCTAGGACCAACCCCGCGACCAACGGGCCGCACACGCCGGATCCGCGGACCGCCTCCTCTTCTAGGCCGACAGAGACCAGCGCGGCGGCCACCGCGTCGCCGTCGCGACCGCCGAGGGGCGTCAGCTCGGCCAACCAGGGCAATGGAACCAGCATCAGATCCCCACTCCGTAGTTAAGGGAGAAGCGCACGTCGCCCTCCACCATGTCGTGCATGTCCGCGACTCCGTTCCTGAACATCAGCGTCCGCTCGATTCCCATGCCGAAAGCGAAGCCTTGATAGCGCGTCGGGTCCACCCCGCAGGCGATCAGCACATTCGGGTCCACCATGCCGCAGCCGCCCCATTCGATCCAGCCTGAGCCGCCGCAAGTCCGACACGTCGGGTCTTTGCTTTGGCACACGAAGCACAACAGGTCCATCTCCGCGCTGGGTTCCGTGAACGGGAAGAACGAGGGCCGCAGCCGGGTGGTCGCGCCCTCGCCGAACATGGCCCGCGCCAGATGGTCGAGGCTCCCCCTGAGGTGCGCCATCGTCAAGCCACGATCCACCGCCAAACCTTCCACCTGGTGAAACACCGGCGTGTGCGTGGCGTCCAGCTCATCTGTGCGGAAGGTCTTGCCTGGCACCGCCACATAGCAGGGCACACCCTGGCTGAGCAGCACCCGGGCTTGGACGGGGCTGGTGTGGGTGCGCAGCACCAGATTCGATCCGGGCGGGTCCACGAAAAACGTGTCCTGCATCTGGCGGGCCGGGTGGTCCGGCCCGAAGTTGAGCGCGTCGAAGTTGAACCACTCCGCCTCCAACTCGGGGCCTTCAGCGATGGACCAGCCCATCGCTGTGAACACGTCGGCGATCCGTTCCTGGAGAACCTCGAGGGGTTGCCGTGCGCCGACCGGCGCACGGCCGGTGGGCAGTGTCACATCCACCCATTCGCCGGCTAGGCGGGACGCGGCCGCGGCGGCCTCCAGTTCCTCCTTGCGGGCGGCGATGGCCCCGAACACCTGCTGTTTGACGGCGCCCAAGTTCTTGCCGGCCTGGGCCCGGTCCAAGGGCGGAAGTTCCTTGATCGCGCGGTTGGCCCGCGCGAGCGGGCTTTGTTCGCCGGCCGACTCGCGGCGGACTCGGGCCAGTTCGTCAAGACTCACGGCGCCGGCGACGGCGGCGAGCGCGGCCGTGGCCAGTTCGGCGAGCGCCTCTCGATCCAGGGGTGAGACAGGTTCAAGCACGACTGGAATTCTCGCACAGAGGTATGCCAAAGCGCGGCCGGCGACACCCACATCCCCGACCTGGCGCCCATCGAAGTGCTCTCAGGCGTGCGCCGCCTGGCGCGAGCCGGTCCGTCATAGCCATCCCCTGAGAACGGTCCCGAGCCGCCGCGGGCCCTCGCCTCGCCGGACGGAATCGTGCGGCGGGGGCTACCCTTAGGGATCGTGTCCAGCGACGTGAACGCCTCCGAAAACTGGGTGTTGACCCTCTCCTGCCCCGATGGACCCGGGATCGTCTACGCGGTCTCCGGGGCGCTGGCGGCCATCGGCGGCAACATCACGGAATCGCAGCAGTTCGGGGACCCCGAATCGGGCCGGTTCTTCATGCGCGTGCAACTCCAGGCGACCGCCGACCGGCGCGTGTTGGACGCGGTGATCCTCCCCATCGCGGAGCGGTTCGACATGCGCTGGCGGCTCGACCAGGTGGGACGGCCGGTGCGGACCATCGTGATGGTGTCCAAAGCGCCGCACTGCCTGCTCGACCTGTTGTATCGGACGCGACAAGAGCGACTGCCCATCGACGTCCAGGCGGTGGTCTCAAACCACGGTGACCTGGCGCCCGTCGCCGAGTTCCACGACGTGCCGTTCCACCTGGTCGAGGTCACGCCGCAGACCCGGGCCGCCGCCGAGGCGCGCTTGAAAGACCTGGTCCGAAGCCTGGATGTGGAGCTGGTCGTGTTGGCCAGGTACATGCAGATCCTGAGCGACGACCTATGCGACTTCCTCGAGGGCCGCGCCATCAACATCCATCACTCGTTCCTCCCCTCCTTCAAGGGCGCCCGGCCGTACGCGCAGGCCCACGCCCGCGGCGTCAAACTGATCGGCGCCACGGCGCATTATGTGACGGCCGCCCTCGACGAGGGGCCGATCATCGAGCAGGACGTCGAGCGCGTCGACCATTCCATCACCGCCGAAGGTTTGGCCCACCTGGGCGCCGATGTGGAGCGCCGCGCGCTCGCCCGCGCGGTCCGTTGGCACGCCGAGCACAGGGTCCTGCTCAACGGCCGCCGGACGGTCGTCTTCCGCTAGGGCGCCGCCACGGCCAGCTCGCCCGTTCGGCCGCCGCGGCGGCGGCGCCCATCACCGCTCGCGGGCCTCTCGCAGCTCAGGCGGCCCCGAGGCGGCCCTGGAGATCTTGGTCGAGGGTGTCCAGGAACTGTTCTGTGGTGAGCCAGGGCTGGTCGGGCCCGATCAGCAAAGCCAAGTCTTTGGTCATGTGCCCGGCTTCGACGGCGCTCACGACGACTTGCTCCAGCGCCTCCGCGAATCCCACCACAGCCGGTGTCGAGTCGAGTTTGCCGCGATGCTTCAACCCGCCCGTCCACGCGAAGATCGACGCGATCGGATTGGTCGAGGTCGGCTTGCCTTGCTGATGCATCCGATAGTGGCGGGTCACCGTGCCATGCGCGGCCTCGGCCTCCACGGTGCGGCCGTCCGGAGTCATCAGCACCGAAGTCATCAGCCCCAACGACCCGAAGCCCTGCGCCACCGTGTCCGACTGCACGTCTCCGTCGTAGTTCTTGCACGCCCACAGGTAGCCGCCCTGCCACTTCAGGACGGACGCCACCATGTCGTCGATCAACCGATGCTCGTAGGTCAGACCGTTCGCCTCGAACCGCTCCCGGTATTCGTCCTCGTACACGGCGGCGAATATGTCTTTGAACGCGCCGTCGTATTTCTTCAGGATCGTGTTCTTGGTGCTCAAATACACCGGGTAACGGCGCTGCAGCCCATACGCGAAGCAGGCCCGCGCGAAGTCCCGGATCGAGTCCGTGAAGTTGTACTGTCCCAGGATCACGCCACCGTCCTCGGGCAGACGCACCACCTCGAACTCGACTGGTTTCGACCCGTCGTCGGGGATGAAGGACAGCAGCACTTTGCCGCCCCGATCGGCGCGGTAGTCGGTCGCCTTGTATTGGTCGCCGAACGCGTGGCGGCCGATCACGATCGGCTTGGTCCACCCCGGCACCAATCGCGGCACGTTCGAGACGATGATCGGCTCCCGGAACACCACCCCGCCGAGGATGTTGCGGATCGTCCCGTTCGGGGAGCGCCACATGCGCTTCAGCCCGAACTCCTGCACTCGGGCCTCGTCCGGCGTGATCGTGGCGCATTTCACACCGACGCCATGCTGTTTGATCGCGTTCGCCGCGTCGACCGTCACCTGATCGTTCGTCTCGTCCCGGTGCTCGATCGACAGGTCGTAGTACCGGATGTCCACATCCAAGTACGGCAGGATCAGACGTTCCTTGATGAAACGCCAGATGATCCGCGTCATCTCGTCGCCGTCAAGCTCCACGACCGGGCCTGCGACCCCGATTTTCCCCATAGATGGTTCCCCCGATGATTGGTTGTGTCCCCGCCCGGGCCGCATCGACCCTGCGGGAACATTTTACTCGACGTCGAGAGGTTTCCCGTGCACGATGCCGTCCGAAACTGCTACCACCAACCCGGTGGTAGCAGTTAACGGTGCCCCACCCAACCAACCCGGAAACCCGGCCAACTCCCTGAACAGGTAAAACACTCAAACCCGGCAACACGGCATCGGGCGCGCCTCACCTGAAACTGCCACCACTAGCTAGGTGGTAGCAGTTAACGGTGTCCCACACGCTCCGGCGCGCCCATACTTGGTCGATGGAACCTTTACGAACGACCGCAGAGCTATCCGACTGGCAGTCGAGGCAGCTCCGACGCGACGGCGTGCGTGTGGCCCGCGGGATCTACGCGGAGCCCGGCGCAGACCCAGCGGCGCTCGTGAACCGGGTGCGGGCGGCATTGGCCGCAGCGCCCGAAGGCTCCATGGTGACAAGTGTGACCGCATACGCGCTGGGCGGCCTCCCCTTGCCGACAGCCCAAGAAAGGGACGCCACCCAGCGCGTCCACTTAGCCGTCCCCAAAGCGGCCCGCAGCTATCCCAGGCGACCCGGAGTGACTGTCCACTTGTTCGCCGCCGACCTGCGCGCACATCGATTCGGCTCCAGTGGCATCCCCGTCGCCGACCTGCGCCAATGCTGGGTTGACGCCACCCGCCAACTCGGCCGCGAGGCGCCGTGGGACCGCGCGGCCACCCTGCTCCCGATCCAACGCGGCCGGTTCAACACGCCCGCCAGACGCGCCTGGCTGCAAGCGGTGCAACTAGGCGACGTCCTGGTCCGCAGGCAGCGCCCGCTCGCGACCTTGGCGGCGTTCGCCGCCTACGTCGCCGCCCTTCCCCGCAGCCCCGGCCTGGCGCGAGTCCGGGAGGCGTTCAGCGCCATCCGGGCCGGCACGGATTCCCTCCCCGAGACCCAGATCCGGCTCGCATTGGCCGAGGCAGGATTCCCCGAGCCCGCGATCAACTATGAGGTCGTCGCGGCCGGCCGGCGGCGTTTCCTCGACATTTGCTGGCCAGACCAGCAGATCGACCTGGAGTACCAGGGCGCGGGCCACTTCGACGACCCAAGACAGGTCAAAGCGGATATGGAGCGCCGCGGCGACCTCCAACGCGATGGCTGGGTCATCGTCGAAGCCAGCGCCCGCGACCTGGCCGACCCGGGCAAACTATTCGCACGGCTCGCCGCCACGCTGAGCTGGTGACCCGGTCCGATCGTCGCCACCGTTCAAACACCAGCGTAAGCCGCGCCTCCCAGGGCCCCGCGCCAGCGGCGCCTCCGCCGCGCACAGCCCGAGCAACCCGGTCGCCACGCCGGCCAGCAGACGGCGAGGGCGTCACAGCGCCGCCACAGCCCATGCGGCGGCGGCGCACGATGCCGACCGGTCGGCATCGTGCGCCGCCTCGCCCTGAGCGGACGGGGACGTCACATGCTGGCGACGTCCGCGGCCTTCGACTTGACGGCCGCGCCGGCCTCACGCAGCTGCGTGAGCTCAGCGCCGGAAAGCTGACGCTCGACCACCTCTTTGACACCGGCCTTGCCGAGCTTCGCCTCGACGCCGAGGTAGACGTCTGAGATGCCGTATTCGCCGGTCAGCCACGCGCAGACCGGGAACACCGTCCCGGAGTCGGTGGCGACAGCCCTAGCCATGCGGGCCGCGGCCGCGGACGGCGCGTAATAGGCGGATCCGGTCTTGAGGAGCGCGACCACCTCGGCGCCGCCGCCGCGCACACGCTCCACCAGCGCGTTCACGTCTTCGGGCGGGAGGACCTCGGCGAGGAGCTTGGTTTGGCCGTTGATCTCGACAGTGCAAGCGGATGCGACCGGGACCATGGTGTCGCCGTGCGAGCCCAGGGTGAGGGTCTTGACCGCGCCCACCGGCAAGGCGAGCTTGTCCGCCACGAAGTAGGTGAACCGAGCCGTGTCGAGGACACCGGCCTGACCCATCACACGGTGGTGCGGGAAGCCGGACGCGATCTGCGCGAGCGTCGTCATCTCGTCGAGCGGGTTCGACACCACGATGATGACCGCGTTCGGCGCGTACTTCGCGATGCTCGTGGCCACGCCACGGACGATGCCCGCGTTCACCCCGAGCAGATCCATGCGGCTCATACCGGGTTTGCGCGGCACGCCGGCTGTGACCACGACGACCTCGGAGTCCTCGATGACCTCGTAGCCGGCCCCGTCCGGACTGGTGGTCTTGCCCACCACACGCGTCTCGAAACCCTCGATCGGCCTCGATGAGTTCATGTCGAGCGCGAGCCCCTCCGACCAGCCGTCGCGGATGTCGGTGAGCACGACCTCCTCGAAGATGTCGTACTCAGCCATTCGCTGGGCGGTGGTGGAGCCGTAGAACCCGGCCCCTACGACGGTAGCTTTACCACTGCGAGCCATACCTTTTACTTCCTTCTGGTGGGATAGTCGACGTTCCGGCGTCTGCGCCAGCTACAAGCATAGCTAGACGGGCGTCCCGCCCCTGCCCGCCGGCGCCACGCCCTGAGGCGGGCTGGCGCCGCGGCCGAGCAGGGCGCCGGTCAGTGCAGGAAGTGCCGTGAGCCGGTGAAATACAGAGTCGCTCCCGCCGCGGCGGCCGCCTCGACGACCTCTTGGTCCCGCACCGAACCGCCCGGCTCGACCACAGCCTTCACCCCAGCCCGCAGCAGCACCTCCAGTCCGTCGGCGAATGGGAAGAACGCGTCGGACGCCGCCACCGCTCCGCGCGCGCGGTCCTCGCCCGCCCGCCGCGCCGCCAAGACGGCCGAGTCCACCCGGTTCACCTGTCCCATCCCGATCCCGACCGAGGCGCCGTCCTTGGCCAACAGGATCGCGTTCGACTTGACCGAACGCACAGCCCGCCAGGCGAACGCCAGATCGGCGCGGGTCGCCTCATCGGCGGCGGGGCCGGCGACCAAGCTCCAGTTGGCCGGATCGTCGCCGGGGTCTTGGAAGACGTCCCGTTCTTGAACCAGCAGACCGCCGCCCAGGGGCCTGAACTCCAAGGCGGCCCGCGGCCCGCCGCCCAGCCGCAGGATCCTCAGGTTCTTCTTGGTCCGCAGCGACTCCAGTGCGGCCGGATCGTAGTCAGGCGCCACGATCACCTCCGTGAACACCGCCTTGACCTGCTCAGCGAGTTCAAGGGTGATCGGCCGGTTGGCGGCGATCACGCCGCCGAACGCGCTCAACGGGTCACAGGCGTGAGCCTTGCGGTGCGCCTCGGCGATGTCGCGACCCACCGCGATCCCACACGGGTTGGCGTGTTTCACGATCGCGACCGCGGGCGGCGCGAAATCGAGGGCGGCGCGGCGCGCGGCCTCCGCGTCGCCGTAGTTGTTGAAGCTCATCGGTTTACCGCTCAGCAATTCAGCCGCCGCGAGGCCGCCGGCGGCCGTGAACAGGCCACTGACCTGCCGATACACCGCCGCAGCCTGGTGCGGGTTCTCCCCGTAGCGCAGCGTGTCGGCCCTCCGGAAGGCGCCGCCCAGCCAGGCCGGCAACCGCGCGGCCGACGTGCCGGAAGCTGGGGCGGCCGGCACGGCATCGGCGGCTGGGCCATCAGGAACACCCGAGCCGTGCGCGGGCGACACCGCGCCGTCGGGGGAGGAAGCCCACTCGGCGGCGAGCCACGTCGCGACAGCCACGTCGTATTCCGCGGTGTGAGCGAACGCTTCAGCTGCGAGCGACCGCCGCTCGGGCAGCGTGAACCCGCCCGCCGTGAGCGCCTGCCGCACCGCGCCGTATTGGTCGGGCGAGGTGATCACCGCGACGCTGGGGTGGTTCTTCGCGGCGGCGCGGATCATGGCGGGGCCGCCGATGTCGATCTGCTCGACACACTCGTCGGCGCTGGCCCCGCGGGCGACGGTGGCGGTGAACGGGTACAAGTTCACCACCACCAGGTCGAACGGCTCGACGCCGAGTTGACGCAGCTCAGCGACGTGGTCGGGGCGCCGCGAGTCGGCCAGGACACCCGCGTGGACGCGCGGGTGCAGGGTCTTGACGCGGCCGCCCAAGCATTCGGGGAAGCCGGTCAGCGCCTCGACGGGGGTGACGGCCGCCCCGGCCTCGCCGACGGCGGCCGCCGTGGAGCCGGTGGAGACGATCTCGACGCCCGCTCCCGCCAGCGCGCGCGCCAGATCGGTGAGGCCGCGCTTGTCGTAGACGGACACGAGCGCGCGGCGGATCGGGCGGCGGCCGTCGCCCGCGCACGCCAGGGGGGACGATCCCGTCTCCTCCCGCTCACGTGCGGCCGCGTTC
>JAITLE010000112.1 GCA_031278075.1 Bifidobacteriaceae bacterium
AGTGTGGCCGGGCCGAAGACCGCTGGTGGGCCGGCGCCGCGAGGCGCTGGCGCGAAGCAGCTCGAATGAGCGGACCCGCGCAGGTGACACGTTGACCCCAAGGTCCCGTGCGCTCGCGCCGGGGCCTTTGTTTTTGCCGCTGGCCGCCGGTCCCAGGCGAACAGAAGACCGACTAAGAATGGAGAGCCCATGGCCAGGCCGGACAAAGTCGCGGCGACCGAGCAAATCCGCGAACGCGTGATGAACTCGGACGCGGCGCTGCTGACCGAATACCGCGGGTTGACCGTGGCCCAATTGCGAGAGCTGCGCACCAATCTGCGCGCCGACGCCACCTACGCCGTGGTCAAGAACACGCTGGCGAAGATCGCCCTGCGCGAGGCCGGGATCGAGGGTCTGGACGAGACCCTGACCGGGCCGACGGCGATCGCCTACGTCCACGGTGACCCCGTCACGGTGGCGAAGGCGCTGCGCGACTTCGCCAAGGCGCATCACGCGCTGGTGGTCAAAGGCGGCATCATGGACGGCCGCGCGCTGACCGCCGCCGAGGTCACCAGGCTCGCGGAACTGGATTCCCGCGAGGTCACGCTGGCCAAACTGGCCGGCGTCATCAAAGCGTCGCTCGTCCAAGCGGCGTACATGTTCAACGCGCCGGCCGCCAAGGCGGTCCGCGCCATCGACGCCCTGCGCGAGAAGCAGGCGGCAGCGGCCTGATCGGCCGAGCAACCAACCATTCCCAGGCCGATCACCGGCTGAATCGAGAAAGGCAGTACCAAGATGGCAAAGCTGACCATTGACCAGCTGATCGAGCAGTTCAAAGAATTGTCGCTGATCGAACTCTCCGACTTCGTCAAGAAGTTCGAGGAAGTGTTCGACGTCACCGCCGCCGCGCCCGCCGCCGTGGCCGTGGCCGCCGCGCCGGCGGCGGCCGAGGCTGAGCCGGAGGAGGAGCAGTCCGAGTTCGACGTGGTGCTGGACTCGTTCGGCGACAAGAAGATTCAGGTCATCAAGGAGGTCAGGGCGCTGACCTCGCTCGGGTTGGGCGAAGCCAAAGCCCTGGTCGAGGCCGCGCCCAAGCCGATCCTTGAGAAGGTCAACAAGGAGACCGCCGAGAAGGCCAAGGCCGCGCTCGAGGGCGCCGGCGCCACGGTCACGCTCAAGTAGGCGCCGAGGCGGTCACCCAAAGCCGCCGATGCCGCCGATGCCGCCGGCGGGCGCCCAGCGTCCGTCCGGCGGCGCTAATCGAGGTAGTGGACGGCGGCCTCCTCGGCTGAGGCCCCAAGCCCGTCGAGACCCTCGTCCTCGGCGAAAACGTCGGTGACGGCATCGGACTCCACGGCCTCCAAACGCCCGGCGCGACGGGTGTCGACCAACTCCGAGTCTATGTCCCAGACTTCCGGCTCCTCCTCGGACAGACGCTGGTCCAAGGACTCGTGGTCGCCCTCCTCCCACAGGCGCGCGGCGGCTGCGGGCTCGCGGTCCGGCGGATCGTAATCGGTGTCCAAGGGATCGAGATCGCCAGGCGTCAGCAAATCCTCAGGCGCGTCTTGATACATGTCGAAAGGCGGGTCATCAGGTTGATCTGTGAAACGATCCATGCCTCCAGTCTCCACCCGCGTTGGCCAGCGGCCACCGCCAATACGTCCCGTCTCAAGTGTGTTCCGCGCCCCGATCGGGGCCCGCGGGCCGCGACCGGCCAGCGCCTGACCTGATGGACGCGCATCCCCCGCTCGACCAGGACCGGCTGCGCGAGGCGCTGGTGCGCCAAGGACCCTACGCCGCCGTCGAAGTGGTCGCCGAGATCGATTCGACCAACGCCGAACTGTTGCGCCGGGCGGGCGCCGGCGCGTCGGCGCCCGCCCACCTCAGCGCGCTGCTGGCCGAGCACCAAACCGAGGGGCGCGGCCGCCTGCATCCTCTCGAAAGCCGGCCCCGACCTTGGCTGGCGCCCCCGCGCAGCTCCTTGACGGCATCGGTCATGGTCCGCCCCCCGCCCCAGGCGCCGGCCCCGCTGACCCTGTTGAGCTTGGCCTTCGCCCTGGCGGCTGCCGAGGCGCTGGACCTGGTGCTGCCCGGCCAGGCGGTCCTGAAATGGCCAAATGACGTCATGGTGGCGGACAGGAAGATCGCCGGCGTGCTGGCCGGGGCGACGGCTGAGCGTCAAGTCGTGGTCGGCATCGGGCTCAACGTTCACCAAACCGCCGCCCAACTGCCGGACGAGCGGGCGATCTCGCTGGCCCTGGCGGGCGTGCCGGGCGCGGACCGCACCTGGCTGGCGGTGGCCGTTCTGAGCGCGGCCGCCAGCTGGTGCGAGCGTTGGGCCCGCGGCGACGCGAAGCTGCTGGCGGCGCTGCGCGCGCGGATGGCGACGCTCGGGCGTGAGGCCCAGGTCGAGCTGCCGGACGGGCGGATCGTGACCGGCGCGGCCGAGGCCCTGGAGGCGGACGGGTCGCTGCGCCTGCGGCGGCGCGGCGGCCAGACCATCCTGGTCAGCGCGGGCGAAGTGATGTAGCGGGCGGCGGGGGCCGGCCCGGGCAAAGGTATTAAAGTTGTTGCTGTGCCCGACGACCGTCTGAAGAAACTCGCCCGCGGCGAGTATTCGACGGCCGAGGACCGGGCGGACGCGATCGCCGGGGCGCGCCGGACGCTGACGTTGGCGGACGTCCAAGAATCGACCGGGCTGGACCGGGAAATCATCGCCGGCTTCTGGCGGTCGATGGGCTTGGCGCTGCCGGCCGAGGGCGAGGCGGCGCTGACCTCAAAGGACGTCGATTCGATCCTGGCCGCCTACGAGGTGGTCGCCTATGGCGTCCTCGGGCGCCAGACCGAGATCCAGTTGTTGCGGGCGGTCTCGCACACGGCGGAACGTTTGGCCTGGTGGCAGTTTGAGTCGTTGGTGGACGATGCCGCCGAACGGTATTCGCTCGACGCCGAGTCGGCGCGGTTGGTGGTTTTGGACAAGATCGCCGACATGGCGGACATTTTTGAAGAACAATTGATTTACGCTTGGCGCTCGCACCTGTCGCGCATCATCCGGCGGGTCGGGGAGGCGGTCTCTGAGATCGGCCCGCAGGGCAGCGCCCCGGCGCCGGAGGCGCTGCCCTTGCAGCGCGCGGTCGGCTTCGCGGACCTGGTCGGTTACACCGCCATCTCGGCGAAATTGGACGCCACCGAGTTGGACTTGCTGGTCCAAGAGTTCATGCGCGAGTGCCGTGACATTGTGGCCCGCAGGGCGGGCCGGGTGGTCAAGGAACTGGGCGACGGCATCATGTTCGTGACCGACGAGCCGGTGCGGGCGTCGCTGATAGCGCTTGATCTGGCCGAGCAGATCGGGCGCGACAAGACCATCCCGCCAGCGCGCGTGGGGCTGGTCTGGGGCCGCGTGCTGGGGCGCTTCGGCGATGTCTTTGGCCCTTCGGTCAATCTGGCCTCGCGTTTGACCGGGCTGGCGGCGCCGGGCGAGGTGCTGGTCGATTCGGCCACGGCCGAGGCTCTGGCCGGTCAACCCGGGTTGTCGATCGAGTGCCAAGGGGCGGCGGCTGTGCCCGGCCTGGGTGAGGTCAGGCCCTACCGCTTGGCGCGCGGCTGAGACTTTGTATTGAATTGTGATTCGATTCGCGTTACGCTGGATAGCGAAATTGCGCTCCTGTGGGCGCCTGAGCATCCAGGAGGAATCATGACCCTGACGCCCGTCAATTTCCGGATGGAAGCCGACCTGAAGGAACGTTTCGCCCAAGCCTGCAAGGACATGGGCATGAGCGTGTCGACGGCCTTCACGATTTTCGCCAAGCGCGTGGTGCGCGAGAACGGCATCCCGTTCCCCGTCGAGGCGGACCCCTTCTACTCCGAGTCGAACGTGGCGGCGCTGCGCGCCGCGATTGAACGTGCCGAGCGGGGTGAAGTAGTGACCAAGACGGTGGAGGAACTTGAGGCTATGGCCAAATGAGCCGAATCCTCCAGTTCGAATTGGAAGCCTGGCGCCAGTACCTGGATTGGCAGAGTGATGACAAGCGAACCCTGCGCAAGATCAACTCGTTGATCAAGTCGGCGCTGCGGACTCCGACCTGCGGAGAGGGCTCGCCCGAGGAGCTGCGGGGCGACCTCGCCGGACACTGGTCGCGGCGAATCAACCACGAGCACCGCTTGGTCTACTCGTTCACTGACGATGTGGTGCTGGTGCTTCGTTGCAAGGGCCACTACCAGGACTAGCGAGAAGTTCGCCGACGCATTCAAGCGCCCCCGGCGGCGGGCAGATGGCAACAGGTCCGCAGTTGCCATAACCCGACACAAGCCACCCCCGGAGGTGGTGGTCTGCTTGCCCCCGGGGGTGTCTCCAGCGATGAGGCCTGAGGCGCCAAGACGGCACGCCCGGCCCGGTCAGCGCTAGAACTGCGGTCGCCGCTTGGCGAAGAAGGCGGCCCGAGCTTCGTTGGCCTCTGGCGAGGTGGACAACTGCGACGTGTAGCGCTGCTCCATGCGGAACGCCGTCTCCACAGACATGTCTTCGACTTCCGCGAACGTCTGCCTGATCGCGCGAACTGCGGACGGAGACTTGGCCGCGATCACGCTCGCCAGTTCGAGTGCGCTGGAAATCAGAGTGTCGTCTGACACCACTCGGTCCACGATTCCCAAACGGTGGAAATAGGCGGCCTCGACCCGTTCACCGGTCAACATCATCTTGCGCATCACAAGTCTTGGCACCAGTCGTTGCAAGATGCTGGCCCCGCCGCCCTGGCCGACATCGATCTCTGGCATCCCGAAAGCCGCTGAATCAGACGCTATGAGAGTGTCGCAGCAACAGGCCATCACCATGCCAGCGCCAAGAGCTGGGCCGTTGATAGCCCCGATGATTGGCTTGCGTGAATGGTAGAGAGTGAAGAAGAGTTCCCGCGTCAGGCGGTTGGCGGCGCTTTGGCTGCCACCGGAAGCAGAAAGGTCGCCTTTCTCCTTGATGTCGGCACCGGCGCAGAACACCTTGCCTCTGGCTGTCAACACGGCCGCTCTGAGGTCTTCGCGCTGGTCCAACGAATCGAATAGGTCGATCAGTTGCTGGCGCGCGGATCGGTTCAGAGCGTTGACTGGGGGCCGATTCACCTCGATCAACGCCACATGCTCTAGCGGGGTCGAGAACTCAATCTCAGCCATGCCCGCCTACTTGACGTAGAAGGTTAGCAATCCGGTGCCGGTGGCATATTCTCCCGCAGGCGGCACGTTGTCCTTGGTGACAAGGGGAGCGTCGACGTAGATGGTGGTTGAAACCACGTCGCCCCCGCCGACGACTGTGGCTAGCTGCCGGTAACAGATCTCGGTCATCTCATAGATCGACCGGGCTCCCGTGGCGACAAAAGGTGCCCCGTCACGGATCATGTCGAGGGCTTCGAGGTCGCCGTCGGACGAGACTACGAATACATCGTCTCTGCCGGCCTCCTCAATGGCCTGGGCGGCCGCGACACCGATTTCGTCCCATCCGGCCACGATCGCTTTCAGGTCTGAGCCCGCCGGGAACCTGGTCAGCAAAGACGTCGTCTTTTGCTTTATGTCTTGCACCTGGCCGGGGACAACGGGGATTTCTTCAGCCAGGATCGGGATGCTGTAGAAGTCCAGCATCGCGCGGGTCTGCGAATCCCGGATCAGGAGCGCCGGCACCTGGGGCCAGTTGTAGTAGGCCACGCCGCCGCCCGAGTCGCCGATGCGGTCAAGCACATAGGTCAGCACCTTTGCAAAGGTGATCCAGTCGTTGATCTCAACGTCCCACTGCATGCCCGTGCCGGGCACGTATCCGGCACAGATTCCTCCGACTGGAATGCCGGCGTCCTTGAGTTCGTCCAACCCGGCTTGTATGGGCGTTGGATCCACGCCGGTGTTGATCACGCCGTCAAGCCCCTTGGACGCCCATGTGGACAGGGTCGAATTGACCCTGTTGTAATCCGCAGCGCCGTCGAAGAACTCGAGTGAAAACTCGTATTCCTCAGCCATCTGCTTTCCCCAAGCCGAGGACAGGGCGGCGGTGGGCGTGGAGGCGTCGATCACGAAGTGTCCAATGGACTTTCCTTTCAATGAACTGAGGTCTGCCAGCAGATCGGACTTGACTGCTTCGGTCGACTTAGGGGTGGCGACACCCGTGCTCTTCTTGTCTGGGGCCGCGCACGCAGCGAGAGCTGGAACCAGGACTGCCCCGACCGCCGCTGCGGCCGAGCCGACGAGGACTTGTCGGCGTGTGAATTGCGTGGGAGTGTGTGTCATCTCTTTACCTTTCATGGAATGGTTCTCACAGGCCGACCAAATCGGGATGCGGCCCAACGCGCGTGGAGTCGCCCATTCGGTCGATGGCCTGCATTTCTTCGGGGGACAGGCTGAAACTGAATACGTCCAGGTTCTGCTTCATGCGGTCTTGATGGATGGACTTGGGCACCACGATTTGGCCGCGTTGGACGCTCCAGCGTAGAGCGACCTGGGCGGACGAGACCTGGTGGGAGAGGGCGGCGCGCACCAGAGGCGGGCTGCCTAGGATCTTGCCTTTGCCGAGCGGTGCCCAGCATTCTGTGGTGATGCCGTGGGCGGCGTGGAACTGGCGAAGTTCGGGTTGCGCCAGGCCGGGGTGAAGCTCGATCTGGTTGACGGCCGGCGTTCGGCCTGTCGCGGCGATGATGGCCTCAAGATGGGAGACTTGGAAATTCGACACTCCGACCGAACGAATCCGGCCGGCATCGTGGAGTTCGAGGAGGGCCGCCCAAGTCTCAACGTATAGGCCGAGGGGAGCGAGCGGCCAATGGATGAGGTAGAGGTCGAGCGCATCTAGCTTTAGCCGGCGCATGGTGGCTTCGAAGCCGCGCAAGGTGGCATCGCGCCCGTGATCCGTCTTGGCGTGCTTTGACGTGATGAACACCTGCTCCCGGCTCAGTCCGCTATCCGCGACGCCTTGTCCAACCCCGGCTTCGTTGCGATACCAAGCGGCGGTGTCGATGGCGCGATAGCCGACCTCAAGGGCTGCTCGTACGGCGCTGGCGGTCTCGGCCGGGCCGATTTGATAAGTTCCAAACACCACCTGTGGCATCTTGATCCCGGGGGCGATCTCGACGGCGGGCGCGGTGGGGGTGATCATGTCAGTTCGTCCGTCCCGTAGCAGGCATGGAGGACCTGGTCGCGGGTCACGTCCGGGCCCTTCAGCTCTGCGGCGACTTCTCCCTCGCGCAGAACCACTATTCGGTCGGACACTTGCAGCACTTCGTCGAGTTCCGACGAAATGAACACGACCCCGGCGCCATCGTCAGCCAGCGCGCTGACTATGCCCAGGATCTCCTGTTTGGCGCCGACGTCGACGCCTTGGGTCGGCTCGTCGAAGATCAGAACGCTTGGCGAGCGGTTGACCCAGCGGGCGACGATCACCTTTTGCTGGTTGCCGCCGCTAAGCTGGCGAATTGGCCGCGCCATGGACACGACTTTGATTTGGAACCGCTCGATCAGTCCTTTGACGGCCTTGCGTTCACGGCGGCTTGAGAAGAACGGCCCCCATAGGTACTTGCCCATGGACACCAGAGTGGTGTTTTGGCGTATGGACATAGTGGCGATGGACGCTTGGTTGCGACGGTCCTCCGGGAGCATGGCGACGCCCCGCGACATGGCCAGGCGGGGTGAGTTCTTGCGGACCGGACGGTCGTTGATGATGATCGAACCGGCTGCCGGCCGCTCGGCGCCGAATATGACGCGCCCCAACTCAGACCGACCTGAGCCGACAAGACCGGCCAAGCCGACAACCTCATTAGCGCGCACGGTCAGCGAAGCGCCTTTCAGGCGTTGTCCCAGACTGACGTTCCGGACTTCTACGAGCACCTCGCCGGGAGCGCGTGTCTGGGACCTCTCTGTAGCTTCGTTCAGCCTGCGGCCAATGATCATTTGCGTGAGTTCGCGTTTGTCTGTGACAGCGGAGCGGGGAACAGTCCCAACGTGACGGCCGTCTTTGAACACTGTGATCGTGTTAGCCAACGCCAGCACCTCGTCGAGGCGGTGTGAGACGTAGAGCACGGCCGTTCCGCTTCCGGACAGATCACGCACGATCTCGTGCAAGCGGTCAGCTTCGGCCGCAGAGAGAGCCGCAGTCGGCTCGTCCATAATGATCAGGCGGGCGTCGGTGGTCAAGGCCCTGGCTATGGCGACGAGCACCCGCATCGCATGGGAGAGCTCGCGGAGGGGCGTTTGCGGGTCGAACTCGGCGTCCAGCCGCTCGATCGCCCGCCGGGCGCGGCGCGAGAGTTCGCCCCAATTGACGAACAAGCCCAAGCGTTTGGGCGCCGGCCGGCCCAGCAACACGTTCTCGGCGACCGAGAGGTTGGGGACAAGGTTGAGGTCTTGGTGGATCACTGAGATGCCGAGCCGGGTGGCGGCAGCGGCGTCTTTCAGCTGAACCTCGGTGCCCTCCCACAGGATTCTGCCTCGGTCGGCGCGGTACGCGCCAGCCAGGATCTTGATCAACGTCGACTTTCCGGCACCGTTCTCTCCCACGAGAGCGTGGACTTCGCCAGGCTGGATCTCTAATGTGACGTCGTCAAGGGCTAGCACTCCGGGGAATGATTTGCTCAGTCCTGAGACTTGCATCAGCGGCGGAGTCATGTCTCCACCGCTTTGCGCCGCAACAAGCCGGAGAATGCCACTGCGAGGATCAGGACGGTGCCCTTGGCGATGGTCTGCCATGCTGGCGGCACGCCGAGCAGCACCAGGCCGTTTGACAGCACACCCAAGAGCAGTATCCCGACCAGCGTCCCAAGTATGTGGAAGTCGCCGTCCCGCAGAGTCGCCGCGCCGACGAAGCAGGCGGTGAAGGCGTCGAATAGGTAGGCCGTGCCAGCAGTGGGGTTGCCCGCGTTCAAGTTCGAGGCCAGCAGCACCCCGGCAAAACCGGCCAGCACGCCTGAGATCACAAAAGCGGTGATACGCACGCCCCGAACGTTGATGCCAGAGAGACGCGCCGCCACGGGGTTGCCTCCTATGGCATACATTTTCCGGCCCAAGGGGGTGTGGGTCAGCATGATCCAGCTGAGCACCATCACTATCAGCAGGCACCAGACGAGGTTGCGCACTCCCAGAGTCGAGCCGACGCCGAGCAGGTTGAAACCTTCGGGTATGCCCTGGCTAATCTGGGCGCCGCCGGTGAAAGCGAAGATGACGCCCTGCAGAATTATGCCCAGGCCGAGCGTGGCGATGAACGCGGACACATTCAGGTAGGTGATGATGAGCCCGTTGACAACGCCTGCGGCGAGCCCGATTCCGATGCCGGCCGCGACGCCGACGGGGATGCCGTAAGAAACAGAGAATCCAGCCGCATACATGCCGCCCAAGGTGGCGACATAGCCGACTGAAAGGTCGAAGTCGTTGAGAACCAAGACAATTGTGAGGCCGCAGGAGATGATTCCCAGCAGTGACGATGCCGTCAGGATGTTCAGCAGGTTGTCCGTGCGCAGGAAAGTCGGGCTGGTGATTGAGAAGAACACAACCAATATGAGGAAGCCGATTATTGTGCCGAATCTCCCGAAAGATTGCGCTGAGACCTTGCGTCTGCGGTCTGGGGCCGTGGCACTTGCCACTTGTGGTTCTGACACCAATCTCACCTCACGTAGAAGCTTTGGATCCCGGAGCCGGTGGCGTATTCGCCGGGAGGAGGGCAGTTCGCGGCGGTGATGAGGGGAGCATCGACGTAGATTGTGGTCGACAACAGCTCACCGCCGTCGATCAACGTCGCCATCTGGCCATAACAAATGTCGGTCATCTGATTGATGTTGCGGGCGGCGGTGGCCGCGAGGGGTTCACCTTGACGGATCATGTCCAATGCCTCCAAATTGCCGTCGCACGACACGACGAAGACGTCGTCGCGGCCGGCTTCAACGATCGCCTGCGAAGCCGCTTGCCCAATCTCATCCCAACCGGCGACAACGGCCCTGAGACCGGAGCCCCTTGGGTATTTGGTCAGAATCGAGGCGACCTTTTGCTTGGTGTCCTGGACCTGGCCCGGCACTATGGGTATCTCATCCGCTAGCATTTCCAAGCCGTAGAAGTCGATCATGACCCGCGCTTGAACGTCGCGCACCCGCAAGGCAGGAACTTGGGGCCAGTTGATGTAGGCGATGCCGCCGCCTTCGTCGCCCATCCTGTCGATCAGGTAGGTGACGACTTTTGCGAAGCCCAGCCAGTCATTGGTCGTGACGTCGTAGGTCAGTCCAGCGCCGGGAGCATATCCCGCGTCGAGGCTGCCTATCGGAATTCCTGCGGCCACGACGTCTGCGATGCCAGCCTTGATGGGCGTCGGGTCGACGCCCGTGTCGATGATGCCGTCCAGCCCCTTTGCGGCCCAGGTTGTCAATGTGGTGTTCAGCTTGGCGTAGTCGGCGGCGGCGTCAAAGACTTCCAAGTTGAACCCGTGGTCTTCGGCCAGTCGCATCGCGCGCGCTGTCGAGATGGCGGCGGTCGGGGTTGACGCGTCGATCACAAAGTGCCCAATGCTCTTGCCGGCCAATGTGTCCAAAGAGGCGAGTTCCCCGCCGGATGATTGCTGTGGCGTGGGTGATGCGGCCGTATCGGCCCCGCCGTCGCCTGACCGGCCGGGAGCTGAGCACGCCGCCGCGAGCGCTGGGGCGATGAAGGCACCCGCTGTGACGGCGGCACCGGCGCGCAAGATGTCGCGCCGCGAGTAATTGTGCGTGAGGTGGTCCATCTCGATCTCCCGTCTAGGTGGCCAGTGGCTCCAGTCGCGGTTGTGGCGCTGACCGGTCGACGATCTCCTTCAGCAGGTTGGCGAGCAACGCGGGGTCGGTGACCATTACGTCGTGATCGGCGTCGATTTCGATAAAGCGGAATGGTTCAGCCCGGGCCCGGTTTTCCGATAGCCGCGAGACCAAAGCAGAGCGGGTGCAGCGGATAAAGGTGCGGGGGATCGCTTCCCCAGCGGTGATATCACCGAGATGCTCGCGGAACGTGTCGGCCGGTTGGTCGCTCAGACGCGGCGACACCCAAGCGACGTCTTCCGGGTCGGTGACGCCAAAGTATTCCAGGCCGCTGGCGAGAGCCGGCACTTTGACGCCCGCGCCCTGCTCATCGATCAGGCGCCGGAGGTTGGCGGCCTGCTCCGGGTCGCAAGTGTCGAAGTGGTTCTCGCCGCTGCGGGGCACCACCGCGTCCAAGAAGACCAGGTGAGCGATCCGCTCGGGGATTTGCGCGGCCACGCCGCTGATGACCATGCCTCCGTAGGAATGTCCAAGCAGGACGACATTCTTCAGGTTGTTGTGGTTGATCAGACTCACCACATCGGCGACGTGGACGGAGAGGTCGATCCGCACAAGAGCCGCCAAGTGCGCCCTTTCGCCGAGGCCGCTGAGGGTGAGGCCCCGGACAGAACAGCCGACTGGGGCCAAGATGGGAACCAGTCGTTCCCAGCACCAACCGCCGTGTCTAGAACCGTGAACTAGCACCAACGCCGACTCGAAGCCCATGGCCGTCTATTTCAACGCCAGCGCGTTCGGAGTTGTCGCCACGCCGTGGCGGAGGTGCATCGGAGACGAGGTCAGCATGAAGGCGTAGACCCCGTCTGCGGCGCAGTCGGCGGCTAGCTTGTCGAGGAAGAACAACTCGCCGATAGGTATCCCGAGCATGGGCAACAGGTGGGTGTGCAGCTGCATCTCGTGCTCGTGCGCCGCTGGGTCGGCCAGGATGGCGTCGGTCTCGGCTTTCGAGAGATGCGCACCTATGGGCCAGACCTCCAACGCTGGATTGTCTCCCGCGACTGCGGCGACGTGGTTGTTCCAGAGGTACCTGGCCATGTCTTGAACCGGGTCCAGCCCAGGCGTGACGAGGCCGGTCATGGTCGAGATCGCGCCACGTTTGGCCGGCTCCTGGCGCAGATACCAGTCAGTCCAACCTGTGCGCACCAGCAGCAGGTCGCCGGCCTGCAGTTCCACCTCGGCGGCGGCCAGGGTCTGGCGGAGATCGTCGACGGTAATTCGGTCCGGCGCTTCTTGGATTATTGGGCGCCCAATCGAATCGCGCCAGGAGGCGACATCGGCCAGGACTCCCCGGCCGACCAGTCCGCGATCCGCCCAATACCCGACGCCGTGGTCCTGATTGTCGATGCCGTTGTAGCAGCCGTAGCCTTCGCGGCGGACATGACGGAAGCCGTCCCATTGGGTTGAGGCCGACGGGTTCCAGTCGTCCAGGTAGTCGTCTTTAGAGCGGCTGCCGGGGACATCCACCACGGTGTGTCTCCAGGGACGGCGCTCAAACAGCGGGGGGCTGGGGCAGGACCAGTCCCAATCGAGCGGAAAGACCGCTCCCCTGCGGACCAGCTTCGCCGCCGCAGCGGCGCGTTCTGGCGTCAACAGGTTCAAGGCGCCCAGCTTGTCGTCTGGTCCCCATAGTCCCCAGGAGGCCGGCACTCCGCCGATCCGGGGCAGTTCGTCGTAATCCGGCAGCTCAACACCATTTGGATCGCGCGCCACCTTCGCCACCTCAATCCTGTACTCAGTATGCGCACGATCGTGCGCTTAGCGCACAGAATACGGCCCGCTTCTCGCGGTTGTCAAGAGTCTGGCTGATGGGCTATGAACGTCTTGGGCTGACGTTGAGGGCCGCAGACAACCCTTTCGGCGGCGGCCGGAGATTGGTTGACAGGGTGATGCGGCGGTCATAGCATGTGTTCGCATAGCGTCGAACCGTGCGCGGAGAGAACACGGCGACCTGGGGACGCATGCATCTCAGATCCAAGGAAGGAAGCGGGCCGAATGGCTGATTACAGTTCGGATTACGACCAATCCATGGCACCCGATGATCTCAAATACGTCATCTACGAGAAGAAGGATCACGTCGCCTACGTGACTCTGAACCGCCCGGAGGTGCGCAACGCCCTCCACACCTGGGCTTACCAAGAATTACGCCGGTGCTGGACTGACATCCAACTCGATCCGAACATCTACTGCGGAATTGTGACCGGTGCCGGGCAAGCCTTCTGTGCGGGACGTGACATAAAGTTCTTGGCCGAATACCAGTCGAAGGGTCTGCGCACCCCCCATGAGGACCCGACCAGCCCGCATTATCAGTGGGGCGGTGGGGGACAGCCGCAAGACTCGATCCTGAACAAGCCGCTGATCGCCGCCATCAACGGCTTCGCGGTGGGTGTCGGCATCTCGATCGCGCTTCAGTGTCAACTCCGCGTCATGGCCGATGACGCCTGGCTCGGGGACCAGCACACCGCCGTCGGCCGGTTGGGCAATCCGCATGAAATCTATTGCGAACTGCCCCGCACGGCGGCGGCCTTCATCACGCTTTGCAATGGCCGCATCACCGCCGAAGACGCCTACAGGCAGGCCATTGTGAACAAGGTTGTGCCACGTCAGGACCTGATCGCCAGCGCCGAGGAGTACGCCCACCTGATTTGCCGCAACTCGCCGTTGGCGACTCAAGGTGTAGTTCGGGTGTACAACCTGGTGAAGGACTTTTCGCCAGCGCTCAAAGCCTTCGCGGCGGACTTGGACCGCCAGATTGGCGAGTCAGACGACATGGCCGAAGCGGCCGCGGCGTTTGTCGAAAAGCGCAGACCACATTGGAAGATGAAGTGACCCGGACAGCCGGGACGTTCCCGCCCGGCAGGCTTCGTGACGTCTCGGCTTTCCTCGACCCTCAGTCGATCGCGGTTGTCGGAGCGTCGGATCGGGAGCATTCCTTGGGCGGTGCAGCCGTGGGGTTTCTGCGCAAGTTCAACTACCCCGGCGAGGTCTGGCCGGTCCATCCGAAGGGCGGGTCCGTCGCTGGATACCGCGCCTATACCGGTGCCGAGGACTTGCCGGGCGCGCCAGATTTGGTGGTGTTCGCCATCAACGCTGGCCTGGTTCCCGCTGCCGTGAGCCAGTACGCGGCGCGCGGCGCGCGCAGCGGCGTTGTTTGGGCGGGGGGATTCGCCGAGGGCGGGCCCGAAGGGGCCGATCTTCAACGGGAGTTGGTGGACGCCTGCGAAGAGAGCGGGATGGCGGTGCTCGGCCCGAACTGCATTGGACTGATCTCGACCGAGCAGCCGGTGATCGCCAGCTTCGCGTCATTTCTGCGCGAGGTCGACACGCTTCCCGTGGGCCACATCTCGATGATCGGGCAGTCTGGCGGGCTTGTGACGATGGCCGTGGCCAAAGCTCAGGAGCGTGGTTTCGGCTTTCGTTACGCGGTTTCGACCGGCAACGAGGCTGTCTTGACGACGGCCGACTTCATCGCGGCATTCGCGGACGACGCCTCCACCCGGGTGATCGCCGCCTACATGGAGGGGGTGCAAGACGGGCCGCGGTTGGTCGAAGCCCTCGGCGCCGCCCGGCGGGCGGGCAAACCTGTGGCGGTGTTGAGGGGCGGGACTTCGAAGGCGTCCGCCCGAGCGGCGGCCGCCCACACCGGCGCTTTGGCCGGCGAAGCGCGTGTTTGGCAGGCGGTGTTCGAGGAATTTGGTGTGATCGAGGCGGTCTCGCTCGAAGAATTGATCGACTTGGTGACTCAGATCGCCTCGACTCCGGCTCTGGTCCGCCCCAATGGGCCCGGGGTCGGTTTGGTCACTTTTGGCGGCGGCGGAGGTGTGCTGGCGGCCGACCAGTGCGAGCGCCACGGTCTGAGTGTGCCGCCCCTGTCCGAGGCGACTGTTCGGCGGCTTCGGCCGTTGGTGCCGCCGATCGCCTCTGTGGCCAATCCTGTGGACCTCACGCCGCAGGTCTATTCGGACCCGAAGTGGATGGCCACCCTGCCTCAAGCGTTGGACGCGGTGGCAGGTGACGCCGCCGTGGACTCCGTGCTGTTGCAGTTCGGCCCCATGGCCGCCGGAGCGGCTGAAATCGCCAGCGAGGCCCAAGCCTTCATGGCCCGGGCGCGCGTTCCAGTCGTGTTGGCTTGGCCGTTGGCGCCCAAGGAGGCCGCAGACTGGCTCGCTCGCCACGCGGTCAACGTCTTTGATGAATATGATCGCGCCATTCGTGTGATCGCTGCCCTGGCCAGCGCCTCTCAGGACCCCCAGACGGAAACCCTTGTCCCCTCCGCGCAGATCGACTGGAGCAGCGTTTGTCCAGCTCCGGCACCTGGGACGGTGCTGGCAGAGCATGCCGCTTACCGGCTGCTGGAGGCGGCGGGGCTGCCGGTGGCGGCCAATCAGTTGGCGGGTTCCGCCAAGGGAGTCGCGCGGGCCGGCGATCTGGTCGGATGGCCGGTGGCTATCAAAGGTATGAGTTCAGCGATAACCCACAAATTCGCCGCTGGGCTGGTGGCGCTCAATCTGGCGGACGCGGACGGCGCGACGGACGCGGCCATCGGGATCGAACAGCGAGCGCAGCAACTCGGAGTCGATCTTGATGGGCTGTTGGTGCAGCAGATGGTCGACGGCGCCTGCGAGATTCTGGTGTCAGCGCTGCGCGACCCCAACTTTGGGGTCGTGGTGTCTTGCGCCGCCGGAGGTGTCATGACCGAATTGATCGATGACGTGGTGTTGCGCCGAGCGCCCTTTGGCCCCAAAGCCGCGGCCGCGTCACTGGCTCGGCTGCGCGCAGTCCAGTTTGCGCTCTCGAAGCGGTCATGGCCGCTCGCGCCGCTGGCGAGCTTTGTCTCCCGGTTCTCCCAGATGGCAGCCGATGTTCCCTGGGAATCATTCGTCATCGAGATCAATCCGGTGGCTTGGACCGGCAGTGAAGCGCGCGCCGTGGACGGCCTCATTCTGATCGAGCAGCCATGAGCGGTCGAGTCGGCCCAGGCGTGAGACTATGGGGCTGAGGTCTGACCGTGCGCGCGAAACAGTTGATGAGCGACGCAACGCTACGGCCAGGGCGGGCCCGGGAGGCGCGCGCAGCGTTCAAGCCGGAGACGAACAGTCTTCCGGCGCGCCTCGGGCGGCCCAGGGGGGAGTGGCTATGAACTACTTGGACTGGATTCGGAACCTGGGCGCTTCGGCCCCGCACGGCGACAGGCTCGGCAGCCTGCGACGGTTGGGCGCCGATGGACGCCTGAGAGCCATCGCGGCGATTCGGACTGGTGACTTGATACCACTGGGACGCGAGCTGGTCGCAGGCAAGTCGATCCGAGGGGATTCGAACCCTGCCTTTGAGGTCCGGACGTTTTATAGTGAGGAGCCCGTTGGAACCTGGCCCGGACCGGGCTCGGGGACAGGCACCGACCACCTCAGGATCGACTGTCACGGCATTGGCGTTACACATATCGACGCCCTCAATCACACCGCCCTCGACCATACGTGGTACGGCGGCGTGAGCGTCCGCGACCAAGAGGTGTCGTCGTCCTGGGAGCAGGGCGACGGGGTGCTCACGCGCGGGTTGTACCTGGACCTGGCCCGTCTGCGCGATAGGCCGTGGGTGGACGCCGCCCTGCCCGTCACCGGCGCTGAGATCGCGCGGGCGCTTGAGGGCGCGGGTCTGTCCATTGAGGAAGGCGACGCCTTGGTCCTCAACATGGGCCGTGACCGGTTCGAAGCGGCCGGAAACACCATGGCTGGCAGTGCCCGCCCCGGGCTTGGCGAAGACGCGGCCCGTTGGCTGGCCGATCGCCCGATCTCGCTGTTGTGCTGGGATTTCCTTGACGCCAAGAACAACGTCGACCCGCCCGCCTGTGTCCATCTGCTCAATTGGGCGCAAGGGCTGGTGCTCGTGGACAATTGCGATTTCGCTAAGGCGCGGTCGGTCTTGGACGATCCGGTTCGGTCACTCGCGCTGGTCGTCGCACCCCTGCGCATGCGTGGAGCCACCGGTTGCGCCGTGAACCCGATGATGATTGCTTAGCGGCCGGTCAGCGATTGCGGCGGCGTGCCACCTGTGCGACGACGACTATCAGAATCATGCACAGGCCCTCCAGAATGTATCGGTAGCCCGCCCCCATCGGACTCATCTCGAGGATCGTTATCAACAGGGTCATGACAAGGGCGCCCACCATGGCGGCGGGGACCGACGAACGGCCGCCGGTCACAGGGACTCCGCCGATCACCACGGCCGCCACCGACGCGAGCAGATAGGTGTTGCCCATGTTCTGGAAAGCGCCGTCGTTGTAGGCGGCCAAGAGGGTGCCGACAATCCCGGCCAGCAACCCCGATAATGCGAAGTTGTACAGAACCATCCGCCGCACCCGGATGCCGGAGAGATACGCCGCCGTGCGGTTCTGCCCCATCGCGTGCAGCCGACGGCCGTAGTTGGTCCGTGTCAGGGCTATGGCGACGGCCACCGCCACCGCGATGCCGCAGGCCAGGAGCACCGAGAAGCCTCCGACCTGGCGTTTGATGAAGGCGCCGAGGGTGGCACTGGCGGTGGAGGACTGCTGGGAGCCTAACACCAACACCCCGGTGTAGACGGCGTACCCGACGGCGAGCGAAGCGATCATGGCTGGCATGCGAAGCCATACGGTCAGAAGTCCGGTGACGCAGCCGATCCCGATCCCCGTCAACGGGGCCACCAGCAGACTGATGAGTTCTCCCGTTGGGGTCGATGCCGCGACCCCGGCCGATATCACAGCCGAAAAGGTGATCACATACGGCAGCGACAGGTCGAAGGAACCATCGCCGCTGGCGATGACCGTCATCTGGGCAACGCCGGCCAGTCCGAGGAAGGTGGCTAACGAGGCGTTGACAGCCAGCAGCCTGAGTGAGACGGAGCCCGAAATCAAACCGGCGGACAGCCACAAGGCTATGGCGGCCAGCACCGCCCAGACCCAGGCGTGCTGGCCGGTCCACTTGCGCGCCGCCTCGAGCGGACCAGGCGTCGGGAGCGCCGTTCTGGCCGGCCCCCGCGCCTCTCCGCCGGCTGGCGTGTCGCCGCTGGCCGAATCGGCCCCGCGCGTCATCGTTCGCGCCCCCCGACCAAGCGCCTGAAGGCCATCGCCGCCACAAGCAGCGCGCCCTGCACGGCTGTCTGATAATTCGGTCCGACTCCGGAGAAGTACAAGAGTGTCGGCAGCAATCCGAAGACGATCGCCGCCAAGACTGTCCCGATCGGGTTGACCATGCCGCCAGAGAAGTCGCCTCCACCAATCACCACGGCGGCCACAGACACCAGCGTCAGGGTGGCGGAAGCGTTGATGTCGCTGCCCATGGTCGATGCCGTGGTCAAAGTCCCAGCGCTGACGACACACAACCCCGCCATCGTGTACAGCGTGACGCGGGCCGCCATCGGCGACCGCCCGGTTTCGACGAAAGCCTCGCGGTTGTTGCCGAAGGCGCGCATGGCGATGCCGTAGCGCCAGCGGAACAGCGCCAACCAGGCGGCTCCCGCCAGGGCCACACAGAGATAGATCTGCAGCGGGATGCCAGGCAGTACAGTGGTCAGCGCCCCGGTCCACCTCGGGGCGGCGCCGCCGGGCACCTCCTGGATGACTAGACCGCATCCCAGCCAAATGAATGACGACCCCAACGTGACCACGATGGCAGGAACTCCTGACACCTCCGCCACCACGGCCATCAGTGCGTAGGCGGCCACCATGGCCATTAGGGCGATCAGGCCCAAGGCCGGGTCGGTGACCAAGAGCGTGGCTGACAAGACATTGGCCAGGCCAACGGCGTAACCGATGCCCATGTCGAAGTCGCCGGCTGTGATCACGAACATTTGCGCTAAGGAGCACAGTACAAGCGCCATGCCTGGCTCGAGGAGCAGACCGAGCCCAGATCCAGTGATGGTGGCGGGTTCGGTCAGGCCCATGGCTACGGTCACAACCGCCAAGAGAGCCACCACCAGGCTCAGCCGTGACTCGCCGATCCGCCGGCCGAGCGATCTGATCGCTGAGAGATTGGTGCTGGGCGTTGACCGGCCGCTGCTCTTGTCCGGGGAAGCGCTTGCGCCCGTTCCGCCGTAGGACCAGTGTACGATCGCCTCTCGGGTTATCTCCGCGCCCTGGAGTTCCTTGACAATCAAGCCATTGGCCATGACATAAACCCGGTCGCAGTACGCGAACTCGCGGTCCTCAGTGGAATACAGGACGGCCGCGCGGGTCTCGTCCCGCAGTCCGGCTAACAATTCGTAGAACTGGTGCTTCGTCTGAGTGTCCACGCCGCGTGTTGGGTCGTCTAGCAGCACCACGCTGGCCGGGGACGCGAAGCCGCGGGCTATGACCACTTTCTGCTGGTTCCCCCCCGACAGCTCGGTGATAGCGGTCTCATCGCTGGGGGTGGCGATGCGCAGCGTCTGGCGCCACCTGCGGACGGTCTCAAGGGACGCGGTGCGATCCGTGAAGCCGAACCGGGACAAGCGGCTCAGAGAGGCTATTGTCAGGTTTCTGGCCACGTCCCATAAACCGAAGACAGCCTCCCGCTTGCGGTCCCCGGAGACGTAGGCGGCCCCGCCGCAGACGGCGTACCGGCCTCGCCGGTCGCGGGCCGAGGCGTATACCGAGCGCAGCAGTTGGCGCTGGCCAGCTCCCTCGAGCCCGGCGACGCCGACCACCTCGCCCGGCGCGACTCTGAACTCGGCGCCTCGAGCGCTGGCCAGCCGCGCCTCGACCAACGCCTGGCCTGGATCTGCGGCCAACTCCGCTCGCGCTGGTGGCGCCTGGCGGGGTTCGGCGCCGAGATGCCGCAAGAGTCCAGCCCTGGTGGTGGTGGAGGCGGACCCTTGCCAGTGGATCACTCCGTCGCGCAGCACGACCAGGCGGTCGACCACCCCCAGGACCTCATCGAGCAGGTGGGTCACGTAAATTATCAACAGTCCGTCGCGCGCTTTGCGTTCGCGCAAGTAACTGTGAAGCTGGCGGGCGCGCTCTGTCGGTAACGCCGCCGTCGGCTCGTCCAGGATTAGGATTCGCAGCCCGGGTTGGCTGGCCGCGATGGCGATCTCGACCATTTGACGCTCCGCCATTGACAAGGCACCGGTTTCCGCGCCGGGGCCAATTCCCGTGTTAGGGAAGATGGCGGCTATGGCGGAATTGACGTGGGAACGCAAACGGCGTCCCGCCATGGTCTTGTCGAGTCCGTGCGCCATGACAAAGTTCTCCGCCACCGACAAGTTGGCGAAGACAGACAACTCTTGGTGCACAAAACGGACTCCGATGCGGGCCGCCTCGCGGGGATTGCAATGCGCGAAGTCAATGGTCTTGCCGTCGATCGCCAGGGTTCCGCGATCCGCGCCAAACACTCCGGCGATTATCCTCAACAAGGTCGACTTCCCGGCGCCGTTGGCGCCGAGGAGCCCCAGTATTTCTTCGCGGTGGCCTTGGAGCGACACGTTCTTCAAGACCAAATTGCGTCCGAAGGACTTCGAAAGATTCCGAATGTCCAGCAGTTCTGGATGGGTCACGCCTTCAACTCCTTAGACGCGGGAGGGGCGGCGCGGGGCCGACCGGCGGTCGCCCCACCCGCTGGCGCTCAGCCGCGCGCCTTGTCGATGATGTTGGTCTGCGTCCAGGCCTGGTCGTAGATCTCGAATGCCACGTCGCCCATTTTGAGGTCGGCGTATTTGTCGAGGTCAGCCTGCGAGATCTCGAGATTGGGCACCACCAGCTTCTTGGGGACGTCCTGGCCGCTGGCTATCGCGTAGCCGACGTAGACAGCAGACGCCCCCATGCCTGGGTTCGGGTTGATGGAGATGGTTTCGTAATCGCTTGCCTCCGCCTGCTCGCGCCACCACTGAAGCTCCTCGCCGCGGTTGCCCATCACGATCAAGGGGACCGGCCGGCCGGCTGCCTCGAAGGCCTGAGCGATCCCATAGCCTGATCCGCCTTGCTGCATCACGGCGTCGATCTCCGGCAACCCGGGCAGGACCTGTGCCACCGCCGATTGGGCGGTCGCCTCGTCCCAGCTTCCGTAGACTTCGCCGACTATCTGGATCCCGGACGCCTTTGAAAAGGCGGCGTCGGTGCCTTGCTGCTCGACCTCGTCGGCGCCCGTCCCTGCCATGCCGCGAACGTTTAGGACGTTCCCCTTGCCGCCCAACTTGTTGACAATAAACGAGGCCATCTTTTCGGTGTATTCGGCCAATTCGGCTTCCATGTCCCACGGGATGTCGCTTGTGACTGGTCCATCGCAGAACACCAAGACTGGAATGCCGGCTTGGTCTGCCTTTTCGATCACGCCGTTGAGGCCTGTGGCGGAAGTCGGGTCAATCAATATGACATCAGGCTTTTCCAGAATCATCGAGTTGATTTGGGACACTTGGGTGTTCACGTCGTTGTTGGCGTCCGCGAAGATGTAATCGGCGATCTTTCCTTCACTTATGAGGATGTCGGCGGCCTGTTGCGCCGCGGCGACATTGGCAGCTTGCCAACTATTGGATGAGAATGACTGACTAAAGGCTATGACGATACCTTCGTCGGCGGCGTCCCCGCCGCCATCGTCTTGTCCGCAGGCCGCAATCCCAAGGCTGGCAGTTCCCAGGGCAGCGATGACCGCCGCCTGGCGACAGGTCGTCCGCAAGTGTTTCATGGTCTCTCCTTTGAGATGATCTGCTATTTTGCGCCGGAGCGCGAGAGTTGGACCGGGCAAAGTTCGTAGAGCGTACAGACGTGCGCCTGGTGCATGTCAAGGGTAGCAATGGCCCCCACCGGCGTCAATGATCCGGAATCGGTCTGCGGAGAGTCTGTGACAAGTCGACGGCGGCGGCTCGCGTCCTTGACAAGCGGCGGGGCCGGTGCGAACATAATTCGGACAGCGCACAGCAGTGCGTGTGACGAACGGAGGCGGTCGGGCCGTCTCCCTGAAGGTGCTCATTGATGAAAGGTGCGCGAGCGACCCGTGGCCCAAACGTCGAAGATCGTGGCCACATCGGCTGAGGCGGTGGCCGGGATTGCCGACGGCATGACGGTGCATGTGGGCGGCTGGGGCGGCATTGGAGTGCCTGAAGCTTTGATCGTCGCATTGGCGCAGATCGGCCCCAAGAACCTGACGATCTCGACCAACAACTGCGGCATGGGTCGCCCGGGAGATGTCGGGGAGCTTTTCAAGGCCGGCTGTGTGGCCAAGGTGTTCACCACCTTTCCGGTGCACGCCGGTGCCACCGACTTCCGCCAGCGACTGGACGCGGGCGAGGTCGAGTTGGAGACCATTCCCCAGGGCACTTTGGCGGAGCGTTTGCGGGTCGCGGGCGCCGGCCTGGGCGGCTTTTTCACGCCAACTGGGGTCGGCACGCCGATCGCCAAGGATAAGGACACCCGCCGTTTCAGGGGACGCACCTACATATTGGAGGACCCGCTGCCTGGCGATTTCGCGCTCATCAAAGCCACTCAGGCCGATCCCTTCGGCAACCTCCGCTTCCGCTACGCCACCAGGGGTTTCAACCCGGTCATGGCGATGGCGGCGAAAGTCACGGTGGTGCAGGCGCAGGAGTTGGTCCCGTTGGGCGCGATAGCGCCCGATGACGTCCACCTCGCCGGCGTCTTCGTGGACAGGATCTACGTCGGAGGCGGCGGGGCATGACGACCGAAAGCGGCCGCGCCGGATGGGCCAAACGAGACCAAGCCCGCCAAGTGGCGGCCCTGTTGGAGCCCGGCTGGGTGGTCAACCTCGGCGTCGGCATGCCGGTGGCGGTGCCGACCGAGGTGAACCCGGACCACGGCATCGTCTTCCACTGTGAAAACGGCCTGATCGGCTACCGGGCATTGGCGGACCTGGAAGCCCCCGACCCTGACATCATTGACGCTCGCTGTGAGCCGATCCAACTGAACAAGGGCGCGGCCGTCGTCTCCCACGACCTGTCCTTCGCCATCGCCCGCGGCGGGCGGTTGGACGCGACAGTGCTGGGCGCCTTCCAGGTTTCGGCCAACGGCGACCTGGCCAACTGGAGCGCCGGCGGCGGCCGGGTGGCGGGGATCGGCGGGGCCATGGACTTGGCCGTCGGCGCCAAACGAGTGATCGTGATGATGAGGCACTGCGACCGGGCAGGAAAACCGAAAATCGTCAAGCGATGCTCCTTGCCGCTGACCGCGGTCGGCTGCGTCGACGTCATTGTCACCGAACTGGCGGTCATACGGGTGAGACCGGATGGATTGACGGTTGAGAAGCTCGCGCCGGGAATAGGACCGGATCATCTTGAGGGACGCACGGCGGCGCCCCTGCGATTCACCAGCCATTCACCGAAGGCGGTCGAAGAACCATGACCAAGCTAGTCAACGACCCCCATGACTTTGTATCTCAAGCGTTGGCGGGCTTCGCCGCCGCCCAATCCGACCGCGTTCTGGCGGTTCCGGGCGCTGGGGTCATCAGGGCGGCCGAACCCCCGGGCGGACAGGTGGCCGTCATCATGGGTGGCGGCTCGGGCCACTTTCCAGCCTTCGCCGGGTGGGTTGGCGCGGGCTTCGGACACGGCGCCGTCTGCGGAAACATCTTCTCTTCGCCCTCTGAGGCGCAAATCCTGGCGGTTGCGCGCGCGGCCGAGAGCGGCGGCGGCATCCTGTTCTCACCGATCAACTACGCCGGCGACATACTGCACTTCGGCGCGGCCGCCGAGAAGCTCCGCCAAGACGGGATCGACGTGCGCTTGGCGGCAGTCACGGACGACATCGTCTCCGCCCCGGCTGAGGACCACCACGAGCGCCGAGGGATCGCGGGCGCGTTCATCGTGCTCAAAATGGTCGGCGCGGCCGCTGAGGCGGGCGGCGACCTGAGGCAAGTCGAGCAGGTCATGATCCGGGCCAACGCCGCCACCCGGACCTTTGGCGTGGCCTTCGGCGGGTGCACCTTGCCTGGCGGCGCCGAGCCGATGTTCACCATCCCGCCCGGCCGCATGGCGGTCGGTCTGGGCATTCATGGCGAGCCCGGCACGGCCGAAGTCGACCTGGTCAGCGCCGATCAAGTGGCCGATCTGCTGGTGGACGGTCTCCTGGCCGAGCGTCCGTCCGAAGCCGGGCGGCGCGTGGCGGTGCTGGTCAACGGTCTGGGCGCGACCAAGTACGACGAACTGTCGATTGTCTACCGGCGGGTCGCGCAGCGGCTCGCGGCCGCCCATATGACACCCGTGGCACCGGTCGTCGGCGAACAAGTGACCAGCCTCGACATGGCCGGGCTGTCGGTCACTC
>JAITLE010000165.1 GCA_031278075.1 Bifidobacteriaceae bacterium
GGAACGCCCAGACGCGTTCGTTGCTGGTGTGGAAGATGTGCGCCCCGTAGCGGTGGATCTCGATCCCGGTCGCCTCGTCCGGCTCGGAGAAGGCGTTGCCGCCGATGTGTGTCCGCCGCTCCACCACTGTGACGCGCTGGCCGCGTTCCGCTAGCCGCCGGGCGGCCGCCAAACCGAATGGGCCCGCGCCCACCACCACGACGTCTGTCACCGGCCGCTCACCGGCCGCTCAGCGCCGCGGCCCGCCGACGGACCCGGACATCCCCGGCGCGCCCGCGGACGGCGCCGGCGGGATCTCGCCCGTCCGGTAGGCCTCGAGCACATCCTCGGACGGCCCGTCCATGACGAGCTCGCCACGCTCCAGCCACAGCGCCCGCTCACACATCGTCTCGATCGCCTTGGCCGAATGCGAGACCAGGAAAACCGTCCCAGCCTGGTCTTTGACCTCCATCACCTTGTCGCGGGAGCGCCGTTGGAACTCGGCGTCGCCGGTGGACAGCGCCTCGTCGATCATCAAGACGTCCGGCACTTTGGCGGTCGAGATCGCGAAACGCAGCCGCGCCGCCATGCCGGAGGAGTACGCGTTCATCGGCAGGTAGACGAAGTCCCCGATCCCCGAGAAGTCCACGATCGCGTCGAACCGTTCCCGCACCTCAGTCCTGGTCAGCCCCAGCGCCAACCCGCCGAGCATGATGTTGCGCTCGCCGGTGAGCGCGCCGAGCAGCGCCGCGTTGACGCCGAGCAGCGCGCATTGCCCGCGCGCGTAGACCGCGCCTTCCGAGTACGGCATCAGCCCGGCGATCGCGCGCAGCAGGGTCGATTTCCCGGCGCCATTCCGCCCGACGATCCCGATCGACTCGCCCTCGTGCGCCACGAACGACACGCCCCGCACCGCGTGCACTTCGCTGACAGCCCCGATCGACCGGGACGTGCGATCCACCAGCCGGCGGTACAACGACGTCTTGTAGCCCGTCGACGCGCCCAACCGTTTGCCGCCGAAGACGCGATAACGGATGTGGACGCGGTCGACCACCATGGTCGGCGTCCCCAGCCGGTTGTCGACCGTTTGGGCGGCGGCCGATCCCGTGCCGCGCGTTCCAGCGCCGCCGAACGCCTCGGCGTCGGCGGAGAAGTCGACCTCGTCAGTCCCGGCCATAGCGGGCCTCCGCGAGCCAGAAGTAGATGTAGCCGGGGATGAGCGCGACCATCGCGTAGACGATCCCCAGCGTCCAGTGCAGCGACGTGACTGTGATCTCCTCTAACATCGCCGACCGCGCCAGCGTCAAGTACAGCGCGAACGGCTCATGGATGGCGATCTCGCCCCAGATGCCCCGACCCGCCGCGAGCGTCTCCAAGGAGAAGAAGACTCCAGCCATGTACCGGATCAACTGGGTGGCCACCGGGATCAGGTTCGCGAAGTCTGGGGTGGCGCTGACGACGCGCGCCAAGAAGAACCCGCAGCCGAGCACAAACGTGTACACCAGGAACATCGCCGGGATCAGCGTGAGCCAGCCCCAGTTCGGGGTTTGCCCCCTGAACAGCACGATCACCACCATGACGGCCATCGCGGGCCAGATCATGATGAGTTCGGTGAGCGTCACAGAGATCGGCAGCACCGCCCTGGGGAACTCCAGGGCGCGCACCAGTTTGAGCTTGGAGGAGATCGACCGGCCGGCGCTGCTCAGGCCCGAGGAGATGAACTCGAACGTGAAGACTCCGACCACCAGGTATGAGAGGAAATCGTCGACCCCTTGCCGCGCCGCGGCGATGATCACCCCGAAGATCAAGTAGAACACGCCGACCTGCAACAGCGGCTTGAGCAACGCCCAAAGCTGGCCTAGGTAAGAACCTTGGTTCTTGCCGTACGCGTCGGATGTCGCGAGCTCCCATGTGAACGCCCGGCGGCGCCACAGCGACGCCGTGTAGCCGCCGAGGCGGGGCCGCGCGCCGAGCTTGCGCAAGCCGTGGTGTGCCGCGAGGGCCGCCGCGTCGGCGGAGGCCAGCGGCGTCGGCCGCGAAGGTGACTGCACCGCACCAGGGTACTAAGAGAATCGGGCGGCGGCCCGCGCCCGGCCCCCCACGTCGACGCCGGACCCTCAGGCTGGGTCGGGACTCCGCTGGTCATGAGGCTCTAGGCTTGGCTCTTGTGTTTCGCCTAGATCACGTCGTGAAGAACTACGCCTGGGGCTCCGCCGATCAGATTCCCGAGTTGTTGGGCTGGCCTGCGTCGGCCGGCCCGGTGGCGGAGGTGTGGCTCGGGGCGCATCACTTGGGCTCCGCCACGGTGGCTCGGGGCGAAGACGACGCTGGAGTCTCGCTGCGGGACGTGATCGCGCGCAACCCCGTCGCCTCGTGCGGCGACGGCTCCGCCGCGGGGCTGCCGTTCCTGTTGAAGCTGCTGGGCGTGGCCGCGCCCTTGTCGCTCCAGGTGCACCCGGGCGCCGAACAGGCCCGGGCCGGCTTCGCGCGTGAGGAGGCGGCGGGGATCGACCCGGCCGCGCCGGAACGCACCTATAAGGACCCATACGCCAAAGCGGAGATGGTCTACGCCCTGCAGTCGTTCGAGATGCTCGTCGGGTTCCGGCCCCCCGACGAGGCGCGGCGGCTGCTCGTCCCCCTCGCAGAGGTGTCGCGCACGGCGGCGGCGATGGTCGCGGCCCTCGGGGACAGTGGGCGGTCGGGCTTGCGCGCCGCTCTCGAGGCGGCGCTCCTCGGCGAGTTGGCCGCCGCCGATCCGGTCCACGAGTTCACGGCGGCGTGTCGGCGCCAGCTCGCGGCGCCGGGGGCCGATCCGGGCCCGTACGCCACTTTGGTGGCGCTGTCCCGGCGTTATGGCGCCGATCCGGCCTTGCCCGCGGCGATCTTGATGAACCACGTCTCGCTGGCCCCCGGTGAGGCCTTGTTCGTGGCCCCGGGCACCCTGCACACCTACTTGCGCGGTCTCGCGGTCGAGGTGCTGAGCGGCTCCGACAACACGCTGCGGGCCGGGTTCACGTCCAAGCACGTCGACGCGGCGCACGTGATCGAGACCGTCGACTTCGCCGGCCGCGGGCCCACCCGTCCGGCGGTGTCGCGGCACGATGGCGTGCGGCTCCTGCGGCCGCCGACCGACCAGTTCCAGCTCGCGGACATCAGGGTGGCCGGCTCGGTGGAGGCGCCGTTGGCCGGTCCGCGCATCGCCTTGGTGCTGGAGGGCGAGGTGACGGCGTTCAGCGAGTTGGGCTCGCTGCATTTGAAGCGGGGCCAGTCGTTGTTCGCGATGGCGGCCGAGGGGGCTTTGACGCTGCGCGGGCGGGGCCGCGTGATCGCGGCGGCGCCGGGCGAGCGTCCGGTCCGCCCCGCCCAGCCGGGGGAGTGAGGCGGCGCCGGCGCCGAGCGGCGCGGCCTAGCTGGGCGTGACCCCGCCGGGCGGCGCGGCGCGGCGGGGCGTGGACGGGCGGTTCGAGCGTGGCTCGGGAGCACGGCATCGTCGCGGTGGGCGGGGATAGTACACCCCACTGGGCTAGAATCGTCGGCGATTCGATGAACGATTCGGCGGCAGGACTTGCGCGTACCGCACCGTTGTAATTACATTGAGGTAACCATTTTTGGCGAGACGGGCCGCGACGGGAGACGAAGCGTGTTTAATGTGCTAGGCGAGGGGGCCTTGACCCTGGAATCAGGCGTGATCGACCCGAGATCCAGCGTGCTGCGGTTGTTCGCGGTCCCCGACGAGTCCGGGCCGTTGGCCTGGCAGCGGCGCGCGCTGTGCGCCCAAACCGACCCTGAGGCCTTCTTCCCCGAGAAGGGCGGCTCGACCCGCGAGGCGAAGCGGGTCTGCTGCTCCTGCGAGGTGCGGGCGGAATGCTTGGAATACGCCCTGGTCAACGACGAACGCTTCGGGATCTGGGGCGGCTGCTCCGAGCGTGAACGGCGCAGGCTGAAACAGCTCAGGTCGCGTTAGCTGTGGTCCACCCGCTTGGGACGGCTCTGGGCGGAGCGGAGCCAGGGGTCACAGCGGTCGTCGTGACCCGGGGCAGGTCGCTCTATCTGCCGAAGACGCTTGTGGCGCTCGCTGGGCAGGACGCGCCGCCGGACGCGGTGGTGCTGGTGGACGCGGGTCCCCACGCGGACCCCGCGATCGCGGAGATGGCGATGCGCTGCGGCATCCCCCGAGAGAAACTGAGCGTGGTGCACGCCGTGCGCGCCAAGAACTTCGGGCAGGCTGTGGCCGCGGGTCTCAGCGGGCGCCTGACTGTCGGCCCCATCTGGTTGCTGCACGACGACTGCCGCCCTCAGGCTTCGTGCCTGAGGCTGTTGGCCGCGGCCCTGGAACTCGCCCCATCTGCGGGCCTGGTCGGCCCGAAACAGGTCCGGGCCGACAATCCAGCCCTGTTGGGGGAGGTGGGCGTCACCACCACGCCGCTGGGGCGGCGGGCGCCCTTCGGGCACGATGGAGAGTTGGACCAGGGCCAATTCGACGGACTTGAGGACGTGTTGGCGGTCGGCTCCGCGGGGATGCTGATCCGGCCAGAGGCGTGGCTTTCCCTGGGCGGGTTCACCCCGGCCCTGGGGCCGTTCCGCGACGGCCTGGACATCAGCCGCCGGGCCCGCCTCGCCGGGTACCGCGTCATGGTGGAGCCGGCCGCGCGGCTGGAACACGAACAGGCCACCTACCGTGGGCTGCGCGCCACAAGCACGGGGCGGCGCGGGGCGCGCCAGGCGAGAGTGGCCTCGACCGAACGCTCCTACCGGGCGCGGCGGAGCGCCTGGGTGTTCACACTGCTCGCCGGCGCGTCGATGGCCGCGGTGGTCCCCCTCGCCGTGATGGCTGTGGTCCTGGGGTTCGGCCGCTTCGTCTGGCGGATCGCGCGCAAGGAGTTCCGCCTGGCGGTGGACGAGTTGGCGGCGCCGCTCGCGGTGGTCTTCCGGCCGGACGGGTGGCTGCGGGCGCGCCATCTGGCGCGCCGCACCAGGCGAGCGCCGCGGCGGTCTTTGGCGCCGCTCTTGGTCAGCGCGCGTGAGGCGCGCGTCGCGCGCCGTGACCGGCGTGTCACCGAAGCCGACCGACGGCGGCGGGCGCTGGCGCCCACCGAGATCGAGATCGCGGAACACCGCGAGTTGGGGACGCGGCGGCGGCGCATGGCGACGGCCGTGTTCACACTCGCCCTGGTCCTGACCGGGGCCGCGCTTTATCGGCTGGTGGGGCCGGGGACGGTGACCGGCGGGCCGCTCGGCCCGCAGGAGCGTTCGGTTTGGGAGCTGCTGCGGCTGGCGGGCGGCGGCTGGCAGGGCGTCGGGCTGGGCGAGGCCGGACCCGCGGACCCGTTCAGCGCGGTTTGGGCGCTCGTCACCGCCCTGTGCTTCGGCGACGGCGCCGCGGCGGTCAAACTGGTCGCCATCGGCGCGCCGCTGGCCGCCGCGGCGGGCGCCTGGTTCGCGGCCGGCGCCGCCTCGCGGTCCACCTGGATCAGGGCATGGGCGGCGATCTGTTGGGTGGCCTCGCCCGCTCTGTGGACCGCGTTGAGCGCTGGGCGCCTGGGGCCGGCGGTGACCCACGCGGCGCTGCCGTGGGTCTTCTTGGGCGTGGCGCGCGCGATAGGCGCCAACCGGCTCGACGTCCGCCCAGCGGTGTTCGAGGGCGAGGCGGCCAGGGAGGCGCCTCTGTCCGTCGGCTCCACGGCGGCCGCTGCCGCGGCCGGTCTCGTCTTCGCGCTGGCCGCGGCCGGCAGCCCCGTGCTGCTGCCGCTCGGGCTGGTGGCGGTGCTTGTGACGATGCTGTTCGCCGGGCGCGGGCGGCGCCTGCGGCTGACGTGGGTGGCGCTGCCGGGATTGGCGTTGTTCTCGCCGGTGCTGTGGTCTGTCGCCCACGGAGGCGCCTGGCGCCAGCTGTTGGCCGATCCGGGTCCCGTCGTGCCCTACGAGCCCGCTCCCTTGCTGTTGCGGTTGGCGGGCTGGTCTGAGACACCCGTCCTCCCCTCGTTCCTTGACGCCGGCTGGGCCGAACCCTTGGGCGTGGCGGTGGTGGCTGGCGCGCTGGTCGCGGCCGTCATCGCGTTGACTCGGCGTGGTCGGCAGGCGCGGGGCGCGCGCCTCGGCTGGGTGGCGGCGCTGCTCGGCGGGGTGGGTGTGCTCGCGACCGGCCACCTCGCGGTGTCCGTCAAGGCCTTGGAGCCTAGCCTGGCTTGGAGCGGTGGGAGCGCCTCCCTGGTGCTCGCGGGTCTGCTCGCCGCTGGCGCGATCGGTCTGACCGGGCTGGTGGGCGAGGCGGGCGCGGGAGTCGGCGCGCGCCGCTTCCGGCTGGTCGGCGCCTCGGTCGGCCTGGTGGCTTTGCTCGCGGCCCCGCTCGCGGCTGGCGTCTACGCTGTCTGGGCCCGGTGGAACCTGTCCGACGTCCACCGCGTCGGGACCGCTGCGGTGCCGCCCCTCGCCGCGGACGGCGCGACCGGGCCGCGGGGCGTCTACACGTTGGTTCTGACCCGGGTCGCGCCAGGCCAAGCGGAAGAGGCGCTCGTCTGGGAGGTGTCACGTGGTTCGGGGCGGCAGGTGAGCGACTCGCTCGGCCTCATCTCGGCACGGACGATCGACGGGCTGCCGGGCGCCATAACCGCACCCGACCTGGCCGAACGCGCGATGAACGAGACGGTCGCCGCGATTTGGGCCCGCAATCCGGGCGCCGCCGCGTTGGACCTGGGCGAATCAGGGGTCGGATTTGTTCTGGCTGGGCGCGATGACCTGGAGCTGGCCGCGGCTCTTGACGCGACCCCGGGCCTGACCCGCGCCACCGAGACCGACCTCAAAGTGGTTTGGCAGGTCGCGACGGACGGCTTGGAGATCGACCAGCGAACTCAAGATCTGCCGTCCCGTCTGCACGTGGTGCTGGACGGAGCGGCGACCGCCTTGGAGTGCGGGCCGGATTCCACCATCTCCACGGAGCTGCCCGAGGGTCCGCCGGGCCGTGTCTTGGTCCTCGCCGAGCGCGCTGGGCAAGGCTGGCGCGCCACATTGGACGGCCAGCCGCTCGCCGCCGTCAGCGCGGGCCAGTGGGAGCAGGTCTTCGAATTGCCCGCGGGCGGGGGGCAGCTGCGGATCTGGCATCGCGATCCGTGGGAGTTCTGGGCGGCGCAAGCGTTGGTGTTCGTGCTGGCCGCGCTCGTGGCCCTGCCGACGCGCCGCGCGGCACGCGACCGGGAGGACAGCTGATGACGTCCATCGACACTGGGTGGCCGCCGCGCGGCGACGACGACCGGCCGGACGTGACCGCGGATGGCCCGCCCGCGCGCCGGCGCCCCAGACACGCGCTGCCGGAAGACGCGGCCGGCGTGGGCGGCGTCGATGTTGGGCTGCCGGAAGACGCGGCCGGCGTGGGCGGCGTCGGGGCTGCGCCGGCGGAAGACGCGGCCGGCGCGGGCGGCGTCGGGGCTGCGCCGGCGGAAGACGCGGCTGGTGGCTCGCCGGTCGGCGTCGGGCAACCGGACGCGGGCGACAAGCCAGACGGCGCGGGCGCGAAAACCCAGGCGAAGCGCCGGTCAAGGGCGCGCACCCGGCCGGATCGGCCCAAGTGGGGGCCGGCGCGGGTGGCGCGACGGATCGTGGCGATCGTCACCGCGCTGGCGCTCGCCGCCGCGGCCGCCGCCCTGGGCTACGCGGACCGTGTGCTCGAGTTCGGGTCTGTGCCCGCCGCGTCGCCGCAGGTGGTCGATGTGCCTCCCGGCGATTCGGTGACGGTCTGCCCCGGCGTCTTGAAGCGCCCCACCGAGGGCGAAGACGACGTGGTCTACGACCCGCGCTTCGACCCGGACCCGACGATGGTCGAGGCGGTGGAGCGCGTCATCGTCGAAGGGGGTGAAGGCGGCCGTGTGGCGCCGATCGGCGAGGGCTCGCCGACACGGCTGACCGGCCCGCTCAGCGTGGCGACTCGGACCGTCGAGGCGGATCCGGACCGGGTGGAGGCCGACTCGACTGAGGACGAGCCCGCGATCGCGGCCGGCGCCGTGTTCCAGCACCTCGGCGACGGCGATCTGCGCGGTGTGGCGGCCTCGGCCTGCGTGGAGCCGGCCACCGAGTCGTGGATCGTGGCCGGTTCGACAGAGCCGGGCTCGTCCGCGCGGCTGGTGTTGGTGAACGCCGGGTACACGACGGTCACCGCGGAGCTCAAACTGTGGGACGCGGCGGGGCCGGTGGACGCGGTCGGCCTGACGGGATTGGTGGTGCCCGCCCAGTCGCAGCGGGCGGTCCTGTTGGAGGGTTTCGTGGGCGATGCCGTGCGGCTGGCCGCGCACGTGACGGCGGCAGGCGGTCAGCTCGCCGCGTTCCTGCAGCACTCGCGCCTGGAGGGCCTGGTCCAAGGCGGGGTCGAACTGGCGGTCCCGGGACTGGCGCCCGCGAAGACGGTGACCGTGCCAGGCCTGAACGTGGCGGCCTCGAGCTTCGACTCGGCGCGGGCCTCGGCGATCCGGGTGGTGAATCCGGGGGTGGTCTCGGCGGCGGTGAGCGTGGAGCTGTGGGGGCCGGATGGCCCAACGAGCTTGCCCGGCTTGGAGGAGACCTCGGTCGGCCCGGGCCTGGTGAGCGATCTGTCGCTCGCGGGTTTGCCGGAGGGGGACTACACGGCGGTGATCTCATCGGATGAGCCGGTGGCCGCGGCCGGCCTGTCGCTGCGCGGCGCCGGCGCCGACGGCCCCGAGGAGTTCGCGTGGACCAATTCCACGGCGGCCGCTGAGCGGGCCCTCGTCGCCTTGCCGGCGGCGGACCTGGTGGCGCGGCTCGCTGTCAGCTCAGGGGAGGCGGCCACGGTCGCCGTCACACCGATCGGTCGGGACTCGGCGCGGGGCCTGACGCGGCGGTTCGCCGTGTCGGCGGGCACAACGGTCAGCCTTGGGCTCGACGCCCTGGGGGCTGACGCGATCAACGGCGCGTTGGAGCTGGTCTGGGACGGCCCGGCCGGCCTCGCCGCGCTGACCGTGGCCGCGGACAGCCCGGACGGGGAGATGATCTCGACTGTGGTCCCACGCGGCCACTGGGCCGCCGCGCAGACGGTGGCGGTCTACCCGCTGGCGCGTTGAGGGCCGCGCTGAAGGCCGCGCTGATGGCCGCGGCTCGCCGATCCGGGCCCGGCTATTCGTCGTAGCCTGGGTCGACTTCTTGAGGTGGGATGCGCCACAGGTGGGCTAGCTGCTCCACGACCACGTCCAGGACCAGCGTGGCGGCCTCGTAGGGGTCGCTGGCGCGGAACTCGATGGGGCGGCGGTAGATCACGACCCGGTCCGGCAACCCGTCCGCGGCGGGGAAGGAGCGCCCCAGCGGCACGCCGTTCTCCCAGGATGGGCCGTCGGACGGGGGCACGTCCTCGACCGCGACCTCGAGTCGCGCCATCCGGCGCGCCCAACGGGGCTCCAAGCGCCTGAGCGAGGCCCGCACCAGGTCGTCGAACAGCTCAGATCGGGTCAGCGCGCCGGGGAGCGCCGGTGGGAGCAGCGGCCCGCGCAGGCCGCGGCCGCGGCGGTCCCGGCGGCGTCCGGCGGCCCGCCCAGGCAGGCGGCGCGGCGCGAGCGCGCCGCCACCAGCCAGATCCTTCCCCGGGGGACGATTGGCGCGGCGCATGCCGTTAACCGTACCCGCGCCCCCTGGCTTGGGTCGCGCCGGCGTGGCGGCGGCCCGCCTCGGCCCGCCCCGGCCTAAACTGCCCTTGTGGTGAGACTTCCTAGGCGCTGCGAACACGTCGCCTGCCCTGACCCGCCGGTCGCTACTCTCACGTTCACTTATAAGGAAGCGACAGCGGTGCTCGGCCCCCTGGCCACGGAGAAGGATCCGAACGGTTACGACCTGTGCGCGCGGCACGCCGACGGGGTGGTCCCGCCCCGCGGCTGGGAAGTGGTCCGGCTCGCCCCCGAGATGCTGCCAGCCGGCCGCAGCGACGACGAGATCATGGCGTTGGCGGACTCTGTGCGGGAAAGCGGCCGCCCCGCGCGGCAAGCCGACCACCCGCCGGTCTTGGACCTTGTGACCCCGCGGCACGGCCACCTGCGCGTGGTGCCCGACCTGCGCTGACGAGCGGCCCCGGCCAGGCCACGCCAGACGCCATATGCTTGATCAGATGCGATCTCTTGAGCCGATACTGAAAGGCAACGACCTGCGGGGCGCGGTCCCCGAGCAGTGGGGGCCCAGCGAAGCCGAGGCGCTCGGGGCCGCGATCGCCTCGGCGTTCGCCGACGCGCCAGCTCTGCTCGTCGGGCACGACATGCGGGTCTCGGGGCCCGCGCTGGCCCAGGCCTTGGCCGCGGGCGCCACGGGGGCCGGGCTCGACGTCGTGGAACTGGGGCGCGTCTCAACCGACACCATGTACCACGCCAGCGGCGCCTCGCGGCTCCCGGGCGCGATGGTGACCGCCTCCCACAACCCAGCCGGCGACAACGGCTTGAAGCTGATGCGCCCGGGGGCCAAACCGCTCGGCCGGGACAGCGGCCTCAGCGAGATCGTCGCCGCCGCGGAACGTTGGGGCGCCGCCGGCCGCCCCGCCGCCCCGGCCCGACGAATCGGCCGCGTCTCGCGCCGCGCCGCGCTCCCCGAGTTCGCCCGCTTCCTCAGAGGCGCTGTCGACCTGACCCAGATCCGTCCCCTGAAGGTCGTGATCGACGCCGGCAACGGGATGGGCGGCGTGGTCGCGGACGCGGCCCTTGGACGGACGGCCGGGCTGGCGGAGCTGCCGGTCGAGATCGTGCGCCTGTACTTCGAGCCGGACGGGACGTTCCCGAACCACCCGCCCAATCCGATCGAGCCGGCCAACCTCGCCGATCTGAGACGCGTTGTGCTGAGCACTGGCGCGGACCTGGGCTTGGCGTTCGACGGCGACGCGGACCGCTGCTTCGCTGTGGACGAGGCGGGTCGCGCGGTCAGCCCGTCGGTTGTCGGCGTGCTGATCGCGCTGCGTGAGGTGGCCAGGGAGCAGGCGCGGGGCCGCGCGGCGGTGGTCGTGCGCAACGCGATCACCTCGCGAGCGCTCCCAGAGCTGCTGGAGGCGGCCGGCGCCAAGATTGTGCGCACCCGCGTGGGACATGCCGTGATCAAGCCCGCGATGGCAGAACTCGACGCGGTGTTCGGCGCGGAGCACTCCGGCCACTTCTATTTCCGGGACTTCTTCTACGCCGATTCCGGCATCTTGACCGCGATGCACCTCCTCGCGGCGCTCGGCGCCCAGGATCGGCCCATGAGCGAGCTGGCCGAGGCGCACAGCCCCTATGTCGCCTCGGGCGAGCTGAACTTCCGCGTCGCGGACCCGGCCGCGTCGATCCAAAAGGTGCAGCGCGCCTACGCGGACGACGCCGCCCGGGGCGAGGTGACGCTCGACGCGCTCGACGGCCTGACGATCAGCCACTGGTCGAAGCCGCCGCGGTGGTGGGCCAACGTCCGCCCATCGAACACGGAGGCGCTGCTCAGGCTGAATGTCGAGGCCGAGGACCGCGACGTGATGGAGAAGGTGTGTCATGGCGTCGCCGGGATCGTGGAGGAGTAGGCCAGGTGCAGCAGTGGGTTCGGGACGCGTTGCGTTGTCCTAAGTGCCGGGGCCGGTTGCGGGACGCGCCGGGCCGGCTGGAGTGCGTCGCGTGCCGGTTGGCGTATCCGTTCCGGGACACCTTCCCGCTCCTGTTGGCGGGTCGCGCGGAACCATTGGACGATCCCGTCCACCCAGGCGGCGCGTCGTGACCGCCCGGTTCTCGGGGGGCCGGGCGGGGGACGCCGGCGAGCCGCGGTCCCACGAGGAACGCGCGGCGCTGGACGCGGAGATGGTCTTGCCGGACGGCATCTGGCGGCGGCCGGGTTGGTATGCGGTGCGGGATCTGGGGCTCGCGGCGGCTGGTCGCCAGCAGATCGACCTGGCCGAACAGCAAATGCCCGGCCTGATGGCGCTGCGTGAGGAGTTCGGGCGGACTCGGCCGCTCGCGGGCGCGCGGATCACGGGGTCGCTGCACATGACCACGCAAACCGCGGTGTTGATCGAGACTCTGCTGGCGCTGGGCGCCCAGGTGCGGTGGGCGTCCTGCAACATCTTCTCCACGCAAGACGAAGCGGCCGCCGCCGTTGTGGTGGGTCCGGACGGGACGCCGGACGCCCCCGCGGGGCCGGCCGTGTTCGCCTGGAGAGGCGAGACCCTCGAGGCCTACTGGTGGTGCGCGTGGCAGGCGTTGACCTGGGGCGCGCGAGGCCCCGACCTCGTGGTCGACGACGGCGCGGACGCCACGGTCCTCCTGTTGACAGGCGCGCAGTTCGAGCGGGAGCACGATGCCGCGCCCGCCTTCCGCGACCTCGCCGACTCCGCTGAGGGCCGGGTCGTGCGGCAGCTGATCCGATCCGTCGCCGGCGAAGGGGACGGCGCTTGGGGCCGCCTCGGCGCGGCGCTGCGCGGCGCCAGCGAGGAGACGACGACGGGAGTGCATCGGCTGACCCGCTGGGCGGAGGCGGGTTTGCTGCCGTTCCCGGTGATGGCCGTCAACGACTCGGTCACCAAGTCCAAGTTCGACAACGTGTACGGGATCCGGCACTCGCTGCCGGACGGGCTGAATCGGGCCACGGACATACTGATCGGCGGGAAGATCGCGGTGGTCGCCGGCTACGGCGATGTGGGCAAGGGCGCCGCGCAGGCTCTGCGCGGTCAAGGCGCCCGCGTGATCGTCACGGAGATCGACCCGATCTGCGCGTTGCAGGCGGCGATGGACGGGCACCAGGTGGCGCGCTTAGAGGACGTGGTGGCGCGGGGCGATTTCTTCATCACCGCGACCGGTGACCGGGATGTGATCCGCCCCGCGCATTTGGCGGCGATGAAGGACCAGGCGGTGGTCGCGAATGTGGGCCACTTCGATCACGAGATCGACATGGCTGGTTTGGCCGCGTTCCCCGGCGTGCGGCGGGAACGCGTCAAAGACCAGGTGGATCGGTGGTTTTTCCCGGATGGGCACAGCGTCTTGATCTTGTCGGAGGGGCGGTTGGCGAATCTGGGGAACGCGACCGGCCACCCGAGCTTCGTGATGTCGTGTTCGTTCGCGAATCAGGTCTTGGCGCAGGTGGAACTCTGGCGGACCGCTGGCGGCGCTCACGGCCCTGGGATCCACCGTCTGCCGAAGGCGTTGGACGAGAAGGTGGCGCGCCTTCACTTGGCGGCCTTGGGGGCGGACTTGACGCGGCTGACCGAGGCCCAGGCCGCCTACTTGTCAGTCCCCGTCGACGGGCCTTATAAACCCGAACATTATCGCTACTAGAACCCCTGGCAACTGCCTCGCTCCGTTCTTGATCTCCTGGGGGAACCCGGGAGAGAACGGGTCCGGGCCGGTGTGGTCAGGGCATAAGACCGCCCAGCGCGCCACGCCCGCCGCGCAGTGGTTGGCGCCGCTTTCCGGCCGGACTTGGATATGATGCCCCGTGGCGGGCGGGCGCCCAATATCCGGCTGTGCCCCGATCAGCGGCTGGAACCCCCGACTCGGCGAAAGGACTAGGTGTGAGCAACGGTCGGCCGACGCGTGTGCCTGAGTTGCCGGGTCTGACGGGCGGCAAAGCGCTCGGGGCCGGCGAAGACGGGGACCTTTTCCAAATGCGTGACTCGGCGACCGGCGCTCCTCGCCTGGTCCGCGTCGCGTCAGCGGAGCGTGTCTCACGCGAAGCGCGGATACTGGCGAAGCTGGCTGATTTGGACGGCATCGCGCACCTGGTGGCCGAATCCGCCGCCGCCGACGGCCGTCCCGTGATCGTCACCCAGTTTGTGGAGGGCGCCACGATGCGCGCGACTCTTGACGCCCGCGCGCTGCCGTGGGCGCCGGCGGTCCGCGCCACGGTGGCGTTGGCGCGGGTGATCGGCGCGATCCACGAGAGAGGCATTGTGCACGGCGGGATCCGGCCCGACCACCTGGTGCTGGCGTCGCCTGCGCCGGTGGTGATCGGGTTCGGGGAGGCCATGCCCATCGGCGGGTCGCACACCGCTTCGCCTGACCAGCGCGAATGGTCCCCGCCGCAGGTGATCGGCCGTGCCGCGCCGGCCACCCCGGACATCGACGTGTACGCCTTGGCCGCGGTCTTATACGCGCTGGTGACGCGCCGGTCGCCGGCTCGCGCGGCGCGTAAGCTGGCGCGGGACGCGACCGCCCCGAGCGGGGCGGTCGGCTCGTGGCTGCCACCGGTGACCGCGCCTGGAGCGCCCGAGGCGTTGAACGCGGCGTTGCGGCACGCCCTCGCGCCACGCCCGGACCAGCGGTACCAGACCATGGCGGAGTTCTCCGGCGCGCTCGCGGCTGTCTTGGCCGGCGCTGAGCCGCCCGCGCCGCTGGGCGCCCAGGATGACCCCGACCCGGTCGTCCCGGCGCCGCCCGCGGCGCCGCGGCCGCCTTCGGTCGCGCCGGAGCGGCCGCCTTCGGTCGAGCTGGCGCCGAAACCCCCGTCCTATGCGTTCCCGCCAGCGTGGTCGCCGCCTCCGGCGCCAGGCGGCCCTGCGAGCGCCGTG
>JAITLE010000188.1 GCA_031278075.1 Bifidobacteriaceae bacterium
CAGGATCAAACTCTCCAATGAAAACACGATCCCAGCCATCCATATAAAACAGACGACCAGAAAAAACTGGCGTCAACAAAAAACCAAGAGCACACTGTTGAGATATCAAACCACGGATCACACGCCACCGGCGGAGGCGACTGCCTCCGCTGATCGCGTCGTGGGTTGTGCCCGCCCTACCAGGCGAACCCGGACTACATTACACGCGCGCCCAAGAGGGGTCAAATCAGCGCTCGAGGTGCTTCCCGCGCGGTGAATTGCCTGGTCAGGGGAGGGTCGGCGTCAGCTGCCGGTCCCCAAGGGCCGCGTCGACCCGGGCCACCGCCGGCCAGTGTCTCACCACACCGAACTGCCGTGCCCCCGGCCCGCTCGGCCCACCCGGCCCGCCGCCGGCGGCGGACCCAGCAGGATAAGCGCCAAGGCTCCTCGGATAAGGCATGGTCCACTGGTCGGCGCTGACCCACGCGGCCGTGTGGGGCGCGCGGCGCGGAGGAGAGTCCTCTATGGGCCACTCCCCCGCCGCCACCCGCTCCGCTTCGGCCGCGATCGCCAGCATCGCGTCGCAGAACCTGTCGAGTTCGGCCAAATCCTCCGACTCGGTGGGCTCGACCATCAGCGTCCCCGCCACCGGGAAAGACATCGTGGGCGCGTGGAAGCCGAAGTCCACCAAGCGTTTCGCCACGTCGTCGACGGTGACCCCGGTGCGCGCCGTGAAAGCCCGAAGATCCAACAGGCATTCGTGAGCGGCGAAGCCGCCAGGGCCGCTGTAGAGCAACGGGAACACCTCGCCGAGGCGCCGCGCCACGTAGTTCGCGGCCAGGACCGCGCCCTCCGTCGCGGCACGCAGCCCGTCAGCCCCCATCATCTTGATGTAAGCCCACGAGATCGGCAGGATCAACGGCGAGCCGTACGGGGCGGCCGCCACGGCCCCCGCCTTGGCGCCGGCGGCGCCGAGGGGATGCCCCGGCAAGAATGGCGCGAGGTGGGCCCGAGCCGCGACGGGGCCCACACCAGGCCCGCCGCCGCCGTGCGGCGCCGCGAACGTCTTATGAAGGTTGAGGTGGGACACGTCGCCCCCGAACCAACCAGCCCGCGCCCAGCCGACCAGGGCGTTGAAGTTCGCGCCGTCGATGTAGACCTGCGCCCCAGCCGCGTGAGCGGCCGCGCACACCTCGCGCACCCCCGCCTCGAACACGCCATGCGTCGACGGATAGGTGATCATCAGCGCCCCGACCCGACCCGCGTGCTGCTCCAGCTTGGCCTCCAAGTCCTCCAGCGACACGTTCCCGCCTAGGTCCACAGCCACCCCGACCACCTGGTATCCGGCCAGCGCCGCCGAAGCCGCGTTGGTGCCATGCGCGCTCACCGGGATCAAGCAGACCGTGCGGTCGGCCTCGCCGCGCGCCGCGTGGTAGCCGCGAATCGCGAGCAAGCCCGCCAACTCCCCCTGCGACCCGGCGTTCGGCTGCAGCGAGAGCGAATCGTAGCCCGTGATCTCCAGCAGGTCCGCGGTCAGCTCGTCGATCAACGTCAGGGTCCCCGCCGCGTCCGCCGGGTCGCCGAACGGGTGCAGGTCGGCGAAGGACGGCCACGTGAGCGCCGCCAGCTCGGTCGCGGCGTTGAGCTTCATCGTGCACGAACCCAACGGGATCATCCCCCGGTCCATCGCGTAATCCTTGTCCGCCAACGACCTCAGGTATCGCATCAGGGACAGCTCCGTGTGGTGCCGGTGGAACACCGGATGCGTCCAGAACGCGGACGTCCGGGGTGGCGGACCCGCGGCGCACGATGCCGTCGGCGCCGCTGGGAAGGACGGCACGGCATCGTGCGGGGCGCCCTGAGCAGCGGCCTCGAGCGCCGCGGCTCGCGCCACCACCCGGTCCTGGGCGTCGACGTCGCCGCCGAACGCGTTCACCGCGTCGCGCAAGTCGGCGGATGACGTCAACTCGTCGGTCGACAGATAGACCAGGTCCGCGCTCTGCCGCCAGAAGCGCAGCCCGAGCTCACGGGCGCGGCGCACCACCTCGGCCGCGCGCGCGGGCACACACGCCGCCACCGTGTCGAACAAGGGGCCGCCCAGAGGCGAGACGTGCCCGATGCCGTCCAGCGCCTCCCGGAGCGCCTCCGCCTGAGCGTGGACACGCCGGGCGATGGCCGCGAGCCCGCTGGGGCCGTGCCAGATCGCGTAGCTCGCGGCCATGATGGCCAGCAGCGCTTGCGCGGTGCAAATGTTCGAGGTCGCCTTCTCGCGGCGGATGTGCTGCTCGCGCGTGACCAGCGCCAAGCGCAGCGCCGGGTCGCCCAGAGCGTCCCTGGTCAGCCCGACCAGACGGCCCGGCAGCTGACGGACCAGATCGGCGCGGACCGACATATAGGCGGCGTGCGGGCCGCCGAAGCCGAGCGGCGTGCCGAAACGCTGGGTGGAGCCGACGCAGATGTCGGCCCCGGCCTCGCCGGGCGGCTGGACCAGCGCCAACATCAGCGGATCCGCGCCGACAGCGAACAAGGCGCCAGCGGCGTGAGCGGCCGCCGCCACCGGCCCCAGATCCAACAGACGCCCCGACGCGCCTTGGTATTGGACATACACTCCGGCCGCGCCCGCGAACGGGTCCCGGGCGCCGGCCGGAGCCGCCGGGTCGAAGGTCGCCAACTCGATGCCGAGGGGCGCGGCGCGAGTCTCGAGTACCGCTCTGACCTGGGGGAACACATCGACGTCGACCACGAAGCGGGGCCGGGCGCCGCGGGCGAAGCGGTGGCTGAGGGTCATGGCCTCGGCCGCGGCGGTGGCCTCGTCCAACAGGGACGCGTTCGCGATCGGCAGCCCGGTCAGGTCCGCGACCATGGTCTGGAACACGAACAGGGCCTCGAGCCGGCCCTGGGAGATCTCGGGTTGATAGGGCGTGTAGGCCGTGTACCAAGCCGGGTTCTCAAGCACGCAGCGCTGGATGACCGACGGCGTGGCGGTCCGGTAGTAGCCGAGGCCGATCATCGACCGTCCCGGGTCGTTGAGCGCGGCCAACTCCCGCAGACGCGCGAGCGCCGCGGTCTCACTGAGCGGCGGCCCGAGCTTGGGCGGCGCCGACCGCAGAGGTTCGGGCAGGGCGCGCTCCATCAGGCTCTCGTCCGGGCTCAAACCGAGGCGCGAGCGGACCGCCTGAGCCGCGGCGCGATCCAAACCCAGGTGACGCCGCGCGAAGCTCTCCATCGGCGGTTCAGCCCTGCTCGATCAGCGCCGCGTAGGCGGCCGGGCCGAGCAACTCGGCGACGCCTTCGGGGGCGACCTCGAACAACCAGCCGGCGCCGAACGGGTCGTCGCTCACGGTCTCCGGGGCGTCCAGCACAGCCTCGTTGACCGCGGTGACCACGCCGGACACCGGAGCGAACAGCGGCGAGACGGACTTGGTGGACTCGATCTCACCGCATTCCGTGCCGGCCGCCACCACCGCGCCAACCGCCGGCAAATCGATGAACACCACATCCCCCAGCGCGGTGGCGGCGTAAGCCGTCACGCCGACGCGGGCCACCTTGCCGGTCGGATCCGAGACCCACTCGTGGTCCGGGGTGAAGAACAGGTCGGCGGGGACAGCGTTCATGGTTTCTCCTTGGTGTGGAACGGGAGCGGGACCACCCGGAAAGGCGTCAGGCGGCCGCGGATGTCGACCTCCACGGCGGCGCCGACGGGCGGCGCAGCGCCCGTGACAGACGCCAACGCGATCGGGTGGCCCAGCGTGGGCGACAACGCCCCGGACGTGACGCGACCACGCGTCACGCCGTCGATCAAGACGGGATAGCCGGCGCGGGCGGCCCTGCGCCCGTCACCCGCCAAGCCGATCAGGCTCTTGCGTGGCGCCCGCGCCGCCAACGCCGCCTTGCCGACGAAGTCGCCGGACTTGGCGCGCACGAACGCGCCCTGGCCGCCTTCCTCAGGGGTGGTGTCGAGGTCTAGCTCGTGCCCGTACAGGGGCATCGCGGCCTCCAGCCGGAGCGTGTCGCGGGCCGCCAAACCCACCGGGACCAGGCCGAACGGGCCGCCGGCGGCCAGCAGCGCCGACCATAGCGGCGCCGCCGCGGCGCTTGGCGCCGAGATCTCGAAGCCGTTCTCGCCGGTGTAGCCGGTCCTGGCCAAGATGACGGGCCAACCGCCCAGCGTGGTCTCGACCGCGCGGTAGTAGCCGAGGGCGGCCGCCTCGCTGGCGCCCGCCGCGAGCAGGATCGCGGTCGCCTTGGGCCCCTGGACGGCGAGCAGCGTGCGGGTCGGCGTGAGATCGACCGGCACGACCCCGAAATCGGCCAGGCGCGCCGTCAGCTCGGCCAGGACGACGCCGTGGTTGGCGGCGTTCGCGACCACGAAGAATCGCTCAGGGGCGAGTCGGTAGACGATCAGATCGTCGATCACGCCGCCACCCTCGGCCAGGAGCATGGAATATGAGGCGCGGCCCTCCGACATGGTCGAATGCTGGCCCAGCAACGCGTGGTCGAGGCCGTCGCCGGCGGCGGGACCCTCCAAGGCGATCTGCGTCATGTGCGACAAGTCGAACAAGCCGGCGGCGGCGCGGACCGCGTGGTGCTCCGCCAACTCTGAGCCGAACCGCAACGGCAGATCCCAGCCCCCGAACTCCGTGAAGACCGCGCCCGCCGCGCGGTGGACGCTGTCCAAAGGGGACCTTCTGGGTGAGTTCGGCATCACTAAACCGTACCAACGTGGTCCAGGGCGCGCGCGGTCAAGCGACCAGCTCCGCCACCGCCAAGGTCTTGCGGCCGCGGCGCAGCAACGCGAACCGGCCATATAAGAAGTCCTCCCTGGTCAGCAGGGCGTTCGGATCGACCACCGGCACGTTGTTGACTTGGACGCCGCCGGACTGGATGGTCCGTCGCGCCGCGCCCCGCGACCGTTCCAGGCCGCTCGCGGTCAAAGCCCCGACCAGCGACCAGTCCTCCACCGGCGGCCCGACCTTGGCGCGCGGCAGCCCCGCCACCGCGTCCTCCAAGACGCCCGACGAGATGTCCGCGAGGGAGGCGGCGCCGAAAAGGGCGCGAGCGGCATCGTGCGCCTGGCGGGCCGCCGTCTCGCCGTGCACCATCGCGGTGACGTCCCACGCGAGGGCCTTCTGCGCGGCGCGGTCCTGGGGGCGTTCGAGGCTGGACGCGCGCAATTCCGCGATCGCCTCTGTGGAACGATGCGTGAAAACCGCCAGATAACCCGGGGCGTCGCGATCGTCCTGGTTGAGCCAGAACTGGTAGAAAGCGTAAGGCGTGGTCATCGCCGGGTCGAGCCACACCGTGCCGGACTCGGTCTTGCCGAACTTTGTGCCGTCCGCCTTGGTGATCAAAGGAGTCGTGAAGGCGTGCGCTTTGTTCGCGT
>JAITLE010000209.1 GCA_031278075.1 Bifidobacteriaceae bacterium
CCACGCAAGAGGAAGTGAAACCATGACCAACACGACCTGGCTCACCCAGGAGGCCTACGACCGGCTCGCCGAAGAGCTGGCCCACCTCCAAGGCGAGGGCATGGCCGAGGTGGTGCGTCGCATCGAAGCCGCGCGAGCCGAAGGCGACCTCAGGGAGAACGGCGGCTACCACGCGGCCCGCGAGGAACAAGGCAAGATGGCGGGACGCATCGCGTCCCTGAAAGCCCTCCTGGAGAACGCGCGAGTCGGCGAGGCGCCCAGCGACCTGTCGACCGTGCAGCCCGGCATGGTGGTGACCGCGAGGATCGGCGACGCCGAGCGTGAGTTCCTGCTCGGTTCACGCGAGGTGGCCGCCACATCCGATCTGACCGTGTACTCGGAGAGATCCCCCATCGGGGCCGCCGTGGCGGGCGCCCGAGTCGGAGAGACCAGGACTTATCTCACCCCCGCCGGCAAAGAGATGACGGTCACAGTCACCGCCGCCAAACCCTACGCGGGCTGAGCACGATGAGCCGCCCGGCGCCGCCGCGGCTGGTGCTCGCCTCGGCCTCGCCGGCCCGCCGCGCCACCCTGCTGGCGGCCGGGATCGAGCCGTTGGTCCAAATCGTAGACGTGGACGAGACGGCGGTGTTGGCGGCCGCCCTCGCCGCCGAGCCCAACCTCTCGCCCGCCGCCCAAGTCACGTTATTGGCCCGCGCCAAAGCTGAGGCCGCGGCGCCCAGCGCTCCACCCGACGCCCTGGTGCTCGGTTGCGACTCGATGCTGGAACTCGACGGCGAGGTGCTGGGAAAACCGCGCGACGCCGCGGACGCGGCGCGGCGCATCCGCCAGCAGTCCGGCCGCTCCGCCGTCCTCCACACCGGCCACTGGCTGGCGGGCGCAGCCGCGCGGGACGGAAGGCGCGTGGGCGAGGGGTCGGCATCGTCCACCGTGGTGCGTTTCGCCGAACTGGAGGACGCCGAGATCACCGCATACGTGGCTAGCGGAGAGCCGCTCGGGGTGGCGGGCGCGTTCACGATCGACGGGTTGGGCGGGCCGTTCGTGGAAGGGATCGTCGGCGACCACCACGGCGTGGTCGGGCTGTCGCTGCCGACCCTGCGGCACTTGCTGGCCCGGTTCGGCGTGGCTGTGCACGAATTATGGCGCGCGGTCCCCTTGTAGACCCTCCACAAAAAGTCACGAGATGTGGACCTTGCGTCCTGCACGGCGCCGACGGGTGACTTGACTTAACCTGGGACAGTGTTCGAGTCCGTCCTGATAGCGAACCGCGGGGAAATCGCCGTTCGGATCGCGCGCACCTGCGCTGACATGGGGATACGCTCAATCGCCGTCTACTGCCCCGAAGACCGCGACGCCTTCCACGCCCGCGTCGCCGACGAGGCGTTCGCGCTCCGCGGCGACTCAGTGGCGGAAACCTACCTGAACGTCGACGCGGTCATTGGAGCGGCTCTACAAGCCGGGGCGCAGGCCGTGCACCCCGGTTATGGCTTCTTGGCGGAATCGGCGAACCTTGCGCAAGCGGTGGTCGAGGCGGGCCTGACCTGGGTCGGGCCGCCGCCAGCCGCGCTCACCTTGGTGTCCGACAAGATCAGCGCGCGGCGATTGGCGGAACAGGCTGGCGTCCCTCTGCTCCCCGCCAGCACAGCACCGCTGACCTGCGCCGAAGAGATCCAGGCGTTCGGCGCGGAGCACGGTTACCCCGTCGTCGTCAAAGCCGCCCATGGCGGCGGCGGCCGCGGCATGCGCGTGGTGAACGACCCCGAAGAGGCCGCCGCCGCGCTCGCCGCCTGCCGCCGCGAGGCCGCCACAGCGTTCGGACGGACGGAGTGCTTCGTCGAGCGGTTCCTGCGCCGCCCACGACATGTCGAGACGCAGTGTCTCGCCGACGCGTTCGGGACCGTGGCTGTGGTGTCCACCCGTGACTGCACCATCCAGCGGCGGCACCAAAAACTCATCGAGGAGGCGCCGGCGCCGTTCCTCTCCCCCGCCCAAGAAACCGCCCTCGCGGACGCTTCGCAGGCGCTGCTCGCAGCGGCCGGTTACATCGGCGCCGCCACCTGCGAGTTCCTCGTCGACGCGGACGGCATCTGCAACTTCATGGAGGTCAACCCCCGTCTCCAAGTGGAGCACCCGGTGACCGAGGAGATCACCGGCGTGGACCTGGTCCGCGAGCAGCTGCGGATCGCCGCTGGATTGCCGCTCGACCGCAGCAGGTGGGAGGGCGCCGCGGCGGGGCTTGCCCTCGGTCACGCCATCGAACTACGGATCAACGCCGAGGACCCGGCTCTTGGTTTCACCCCGAGCTGCGGAACCGTGCGCGCGCTGCGGCTTCCGGCCGGACCCGGTGTCCGCTGCGACTTCGGCTACGAGGCAGGCGACCAGCTGAGCGGGTCGTTCGACTCGCTGATCGGGAAGATCGTGGTGCATGGCGCCAACCGCACCGAGGCGCTGGCCCGAGCCCGCCGCGCCATCGCCGAGTTCCGGATCGAAGGAGTGGCCACTGTCCGGGCGTTCCACCAGGCAGCGCTCTCCTCTCCCGCGTTCGCCTGCCAAGACGCCGCGTCTTTTCTCGTCCACACCCGCTGGGTCGAAGAAGATTTCGCCGATGCCGTCATGGCCCTTCCGCCCGGGGTCGAGACGGAAGGCGGCACGGGCGGCGCAGGTGGAGTGGGCGGCATGGGCGGCATGGGCGCGATCGGCGGCATGGGCGGGATCGGCGGCGCGGGCGGCATCGGCGGCGCGGGCGGCGCGGGCGCGGTCAGCGGCATGGGCGGCTCGGGCAGGACAGGCGGCATGAGCGGGACCGGCGGCGCGGGCGCGATCGGCGGCGCGGGCGGCACGGGCGCGGTCAGCGGCATGGGCGGCTCG
>JAITLE010000210.1 GCA_031278075.1 Bifidobacteriaceae bacterium
CGTGTCGAGACGGATTATGAGGCGAGGTTCTTAGATGTTCAGTTGGATCTTGAGAGGCAGTTGGTTGAGGCGAATCGGGATCAGTTGGACAAGTTGGTGGCGGCCTCTGGGCAGTGACGTGCCGGGCTTGGTTTTGTGGTGTTGTGGCGGGCTGGGTTTTGGGGTGTGTCGCCGCTGATGGTGGGGGGTGTGGTGCTGGTCAACGCGTCGCGGGTGGGGTGGCGTGGTTCCGGGCTCGGGCGGCGGGATCGCGGGTGTTGTCCGCAATTGTCCAAAAGGACCGGATCTGGCTCGTTTTGGGCAATTGCGGACAAGCCGCCGGGCGCGCCTGGCCGTGGCTGGACGGCATCGTCCACTGTGTTCGTGTTCACGCTGGTCAACGCGCCGCGGGCGCGGTGACGTGGCCCCGTGCTGGGGACGCCCCAGCGGGTCGGGCACCAGGGGATCTCGTCTTCGCCCTCGCGGCCGTGGCGGCCGATGCCGTGCAGCGCCGCAGGTTGGGCGCCTGCGCCGCGGGACGCCTATCGTAGGACCGTCAGGTGTCGGCGAAGCTCGTGAGGAGGAACGATGCGATCGGTTCACGCGGATCGGCTCGGCCTGACCGCGATGCTGGTGGCCGCGGCCTGGGCGGGCGTGTTGGTCGGCTGCGCCGGACCGGCTGTGGCGCCGGTCATCACCGAGACCGCCTACCGGGTCGACCCGAAAGAGCCGCCGCCGGAAGTGCCGCCGACCTGGCCCTTGACCGGTGAGGTGGGCGGAGTGACCGCGCGGGCGGCGCTCGCCGTCAAAGTGGAGAACACAGCCCCGGCGCGGCCGCAAACCGGCCTGGAGCAGGCCGATGTCATCTGGGAAGAGATGATCGAAGGCGGCGACACCCGTTTCATCGCGGTCTACAACTCGATCGTCCCGGACAGCGTGGGCCCGGTGCGATCCGTGCGACCCATGGACGGCCCGATCCTCGGCGCGGTGGGCGGGTTGCTCGCCTTCTCTGGCGGCCAGGAACGCTTCATCGCCAAAGCCCGGGACGCCGGGCTGCAAGTGGTCATGGATGGCGCCGCCGGCTTTTTCCGGTCCACCACCCGCGAGATCCCGTACAACCTATACCTGCGGCCCGCCGAGATCTGGGCGCAAGCGGACATCTCACACCGGGCGCTGCCCAAGGGAGAGTTCCTCTTCGCCGCTTCGGACTTCGCGGCCACAGCCGTGACCAGCGGAACGGCCGTGACGAGGGTCACCGCATCGTTCTCAGGGGTGTCCCAACCGAACTGGACCTGGGACGAGGATTCACGCCTGTTCCTGCGCTCCGAACGCAGCGCCGCATCCTATTCCGCCTCGGGTGTGCGGCTTTCGGCCGCGAACGTGGTCGTGTTGGCGGCGCCCGTGCAGGACGCCGGTGGAACCGACTCCGCCGGGAGCCCCATCCCGGACACGAAGATCGTCGGCATGGGCCAGGGTTTGGTCGCGACCGGCGGCAAAGCCATCGAAGTGTCTTGGTCCAAGCCCAGCGTCTCGAGTCCGATCACGCTGACGACCGCCTCCGGTGACACGGTCCGCCTCGCGGTGGGCCAGACCTGGGTCGAACTCATCCCCGCCCAGGGCGGGGCGTGGGAAGTCGCAGCCGCGGACTGAGGCTGTTCAATCGCCGTGCGTCCGCGACTGGCCGAGCCAGCCGGGCTCCGGCTCCGGGAGGTTCGCCCGCACGATGCGCCGCGCCAACGTGACCCCCGCCGGCGTCGGTGTCAAAACCGGCGGGTAGCCGCTGCTCACCCACGCGCCCAGCGCCAGGAACACAGTTATCAGGTCGTCAGCCTGCCCCATCCCGTCCTCCCAATTCAGCGGATCGCCGTTCGCGCGCTGCCACCCGAGTTCGTCCAACCCCGCCGCGATCTGCGCTGACAGCTCACGCTGCGGCAGCGCCCAGCCGGCGCCGACCGCGCAGGCCGCCAACAAGCCGGCGGCCTGAGACGGCCACAGCGATCGGCGGCTGATCGCGCGGCGCACGCAATGGTCGAACAGCTTCGCCGGGTCGCTGAGGAGGCGGTCGGCGGTCTGGGTCCGGTAGAGCTTGCCGTGCGTGACCCTCACCAAGCCCAGTCGGCGGGCGCCGACCCGCAGCGCGGTGATCCGTGGTGAAGTTTGTTCCAAGCGGGGTCGCAGGCCTGGGTTCAGTGCTCGCTGGCCCAGCGCCTCGGCGATCTGGGCCACCACCTGCGGCGGCAGCCGTCCTGTGGCTGTGAGCGCCAAACCGCCGTCGGGGACGCGGTCAAGCAGCAGGCGCAGACGGGAGGCGACCGCCGCCGCGGCGGCGTCCTCGGATGCGGGCGCGACACCACCCGCGCGCGGCGCCTCGATCAGAGCCAACCCCATGTTGACAGCCTCGGCGTCGACGAAGTCCGGATCGAACGCTCTGATCGGTTCGCCAGCGGTGGCCGCCCACATGAGGACCGCCTGGCGATCCTCGTGGTCCCGGTCCGCGAGCACCGCCCGGAACCGGTCCCAACCGCTCACGCCGCCCACGTCTTCGAATGGGGCGTGGCCGGATGCCGCCACCAGCTCGGCGGGAGGCGATCCCGCCGGGGCGTCGACGGCGCCGACCTGCTCAAGGCGGATCCGCCAGTGGTCACCGAAGTCGTAGGTGTAGACGAGTCCACCCTGGTCCGTCAGAGTGGCGCCCACGGTGTGCCACTCCTCGTCTTCGACCTCGCCCAGCGGGGCGCCTTCGCCGATCTCGGCCACCAACTCCACGCCGTTGGCCCAGCGCCGCCCATCACCCTCGGCTGTCGCCTCGAAGATGTGCAGATGGCGGTTCGTCCAGCCGAAGGCGGCCTGCAACACCTGATGCAGTTGGCCCAAACTGAGGTCCGGATGAAGACGGAAAACCCGCCAGGTGGGGGGCTTGATCTCTTCGAGGGTGGCGCGTATCAGCAGTCGCCGTTCGGGTCCCATGGGATAAATCTTGCCAGTTCGGCGCCGCGCCGCGCCTTACAGGATCTGCTTCCGGAACGTTTCCCACCGAGGCGCCCGGCCCTCTAGGAACGCGTCGCGGCCTTCTGCGCCTTCCGCGGTGCCATAGGCCAAGCGGGTGGCTTCGGCGGCGAAGGCCTGCTGCCCCGCCAGGCCGTCGTCTTCCAGGTTGAACGCGAACTTCAGCAGCCTGATCGCCTGCGGCGATTGGTCCGCGATCCGCGCCGCCCACCGGAGCGCGGTGGCCTCGACCGCCTCGTGGTCCACTGCCGCGTTGATCGCGCCCCAGGCCTCGGCCTGTTCGGCCGTGTAGGTCTCCGCCAGGAAGAAGATCTCGCGCGCCCGCTTCTGGCCCACCTGGCGCGCCAGCAGCGCGGAGCCGTAGCCCGCGTCGAACGAGCCCACAGTGGCGTCCGTCTGCTTGAACTTGCCGTGCTCCCGGCACGCCACCGTCAGGTCCGCGACCACATGCAGCGAGTGGCCGCCGCCCGCCGCCCAGCCGTCCACCACCGCGATCACGACCTTCGGCATGGTCCGGATCAAGCGTTGCGCCTCGATCACGTGCAGCCGGCCGACTTCGCCCGCCGCTCCGCCTGCCGCTCCTCCCCCAGCGTCACTCCCCGCCCCGCCGCACGATGCCGACCGGTCGCCAACCGGCGTCCGTTCGTAGCCGCTCGTGCCGCGGAAGCGCTGATCCCCTCCGGAGCAGAAGGCGTGGCCGCCGTCCTTGGGGCTGGGCCCGTTGCCGGCGAGGAGGACGGCGACGAGATCGGGCGCTTCGGCGGCATGCCTGAGCGCGGCGATCAATTCGTCCACTGTGCCGGGGCTGAACGCGTTGCGGACCTCCGGGCGGTTGAAAGCGACACGCGCCCACGGCTGGTCGGCGCCTGTCGCCGGGTCGACGCCCCGGTGGTACGTGATGTCGGCGAGCGTCTCAAATCCGGGGATGTCGCGCCACAGCTGGGGCGTGAATCCCGCCGAGACGAGAGCTGGCAGGTCGGTCATGGCAAGAGCCTAACCGGCGGCGCCGACAGTTAGAGTTGGGCTGTGTCCCACGTCTTCGACATCCCGCTGACCACGCGGTTTCGCGGCGTGACCCGCCGCCGCGGGATGGTTTGGGAGGGACCGGCCGGCTGGGCCGAGTTCAGCCCCTTCGAGGAGTATCCCCCACACGAGGCCGTCCCCTGGTGGCGGGCCGCCCGCGAAGCCGCCGAACTGGGTTTCCCGCCGCCGCGGCGGCAGACCATCGCGGTCAACGGCATCGTACCGGCGGTCGATGCCGACCGTGCCGTCGCGTTGTTGGCCGCGGTCCCGGACGCCACCACCGTGAAGGTCAAAGTCGCCGAGCCGGGCGAGCCGGCTGCGGCGGAACGGGACCGTGTGGCGGCGGTCCGTGGCGTCCTGGGTCCGGGCGGGCGCATCCGGATCGACGCGAACGGGGCGTGGGACGTCGAGACCGCGGTGGCCAGGATCGCTGCCCTGGACCGTGTGGCGGGCGGGCTCGAGTACGTGGAGCAGCCTTGCGCCACGGCCGCGGAGTTGGCTGAGGTGCGTCGCCGTGTCGCTGTGCCGATCGCCGCCGACGAGTCGATCCGCCGCGCCGCCGACCCGTTCCTGGTGAAAGCGCTGGACGCGGCCGACATCGTGGTGTTGAAGGTCCAGCCGTTGGGCGGCGTGCGCGCCTGCCTCAGGCTCGCCGAGGCGTTGGAACTGCCCGTCGTGGTGTCTTCCGCGGTCGAGACCTCTGTCGGACTGGCGATGGGCGCCGCGTTGGCGGCCGCGCTGCCACGGTTGGACCACGCTTGCGGTTTGGGCACATTGCCGTTGCTCGCCGGCGATTTGGCGCCCGGGGGGCTCCCAGTGGGCGATTCCGTCCCGGTTCCGCCTCCGGTCCAGCCCGCGCCCGCGTCGTTGCGGCGCTGGGCGGCGGCTCCATCTGTCTGCGCGCGCTGGGCCCTGCGGCGTGACGCGGTGGCGCGGTTGGCGGGCGAGTTGTGAGCAGTGTGGCGGCCGCCCGGGCGCTGCTGGCCGGGTTGATCGAGGGTGGGCTGACCCACCTGGTGCTGGCGCCGGGTTCGCGCAGCGCGCCGCTGGTTCACGCGGCCGCTGAGGCGGAGGCGCGGGGCGAGGTCACACTGACAGTTCGGATCGACGAGCGGGTCGCGGCGTTCACGGCTCTGGGCTTGGCGACGGCTGGTTCGGGGATCGTCGGGGTCGTCACCACCTCTGGCACCGCGGTGGCGAACTTGCATCCCGCGGCGCTGGAGGCAGCCGCGGCCCGGACGCCTTTGATCGCGATCACCGCCGACCGCCCGGCGGAGCTTCAAGGTGTGGGCGCCAACCAGACCGTGGACCAACGAGGTGTGTTCGGGGCGGCGCCCCGCTGGGAGCGCACTCTGGAGGCGGGGATCGACCCGGCGGGCGCCCGGGCCGCTGGTTTGGCGGCCGCCGCTGCGGCTTCGGGGCGCCGGTCGGGCGTGCCCGGCCTGGCCCACATCAATGTGCGATTCCGCGAGCCGCTCACTCCGCCGCCGGGGGCGGCTGTCCCGGCGCCGCTCGGGGGCGGGCGGGGGCCGGAATCCGCGCGGGTTGAAGGGGAGTCCCGCTTTGGCGGGGTCGTGGT
>JAITLE010000012.1 GCA_031278075.1 Bifidobacteriaceae bacterium
CGCCGCCCCCGGCCCTGCCGCCCGCCGTCCAGCCGCCCCCGTCCGGCCGCCGCCCGCCGCCCGCCACGAGTGCACCGCCTGCTCACGAGGAGCTCGCCGCGTGCTCGTCGCCCGCCCGCCGCCCGCCGCCCGCCGCGCGTCCCCGTTCGGCGTCTGCCCGCCGCCGGCCCTGCGCCCGGCCGCCGCGCGGCCGAGCGCGGATCGGCCGTAGGGTTGACCCCATGCGCATCGGATTCATCGGCGCCGGCCACATGGCCGGCGCGATCATCGAAGGAACAATCGCCAGCGGCCTGGTCGAAGCCAGCCAAATCTGTGCTCACGACATCTCAGCCGACACTCTCGGCGCCGTGGCGCGACGCACGGGAATCGCCGCGTTCGCGGGCAACGAGGAGGTGATCGCCGCCTCAGACACCGTGGTGTTGGCGGTCAAACCCCAAGTCCTGCCAAGCGTGCTAGAGCAGATCGCCGGCCAGATCATCTTGAAGAAGCCGCTGGTGGTGTCCATCGCGGCCGGCGTGACGCTGGCGCACCTGGACGGTTGGCTCGGCCCGACCGTCCCCGTGGTGCGGGTGATGCCGAACCTCAACGTGGCGGTGGGGCAGGGCATGAGCGCGGTCGTGGGCAACGCTGTCGCCACCGACGCGCAAGTCGCCGGAGTGGTCGAGCTTTTCGCCGCCGTGGGCAAGTCCACCATCCTGCCGGAGCGCCTGTTCCCAGCCTTCGGCGCGGTCGCTGGGGCGTCGCCCGCGTGGGTGTTCCTCTTCGTCGAGGCTCTGGCCCGGGGCGGGCTCGCCGCCGGGATGACGAAGCGTCAGGCCCGCGAGGCCGCGACCCAAGCGGTGTTGGGCTCAGCCGCGCTCCTGCAAAGCGGCGACTGGCATCCTTGGGAGCTGATCGACCAGGTGTCCTCGCCGGGTGGCACCACCGTGGCCGGGCTGAACGCCCTCGAGGAGCGCGGGTTCTCCGCCGCCGTGGTCGCCGGGGTGGCCGCGGCCATCGCCCGCGACGCGCAATTGGCGCCCTGACCAGCGCGGCGTCCCGCAGTCACTCCTTTAGAACAGCCTTCAACCGCACCGGGTTGTGGTCCGAGAACTCGAACCCCTGATCCATCGTCAAGACCTCGGTCACATCCACGTTCGGTGAGGCGATGAAGCCGTCGATCCCGAAGAGCTGCCCGCTGCCGGTCCACGGGGCGTCGTTGAGGCGCGAGGTGGGGTGGTCGGCATCGTGCGCCACTGTCCAACCATTCGGAAACGCTGCCGCGTCGAACTGGCCGGGCGTCCACGTGTCGTCGACCAGCGGATAGTCCGCGCCCGGCAGGCTCTGGTTGAAGTCGCCGCCGGCGATCACGTAGTTGCCGCGCGCGTATTCCCCGAGCATGAGCTCGGTGAGCTGCTCCATCTGGGCGGCTCGGCCCTCGCCGGACTCGTAGGCCTCGAGGTGCAGGTTGATCAGCACCAATTCCTTGCCGACGCCCTCCAGCGGGACGCGGCTGACCAGCAGGCACCGCTTCAGGTTGAACATGCGCACGGGCCAGGTGAACGGCACCGGCAGGGAGATCCTCTCCGCCGAGGCGACGGGGAACGTCGTGTCCGTCACCAGCCCCGAGGTGACCTTCCCGATTGGCGGCCAGGGGTAGGGCGTGAAGATCGACTTGAAGTTCATTGCATACGCGGCCTGCCCGCCGAGCACGTCGCGCAACCGGGTCACCTCGTCGATCCCATAGGAGCGCAGCGAATCCGAGTCCACCTCTTGCAGCAGGTACGCGTCCGCGGGGTTGGCCTGCAGGAACGCGACGATCCCGTCCATGTTCGCCTCCACGTCGGCTTTCGCGCCTGGGCGGACCATGTCGCCGCCGTCCATGAAGAAGTCTTGATCCTCGCCCAGGCCGCCGTACCCGATGTTGAAACTGATCAGCGTGATCTCCGCGCCGGGCGCCGGGGCGGACCGTGTCGCGGCGCCCCTCAGCTCCAGTTCCTGTGTCGCGGACGGCCGGTATTCGGTGACGGTCGCCACGCCGAAGAACACCACGACCGCCGCCAGCAACGCCCCGACGCCCAGCCCGATCCACTTGAGTAGCTTGCGCATAGGATCCACCCTATGCCGCGCGCCGCCTTCTCGATCCACACTGTCTGCCACGGCAACATTTGCCGTTCGCCCATGGCGGCGACCGTTTTACGCCAACAGTTGCACGATGCCGACCTGGCCGTCCGCGTCGACGTCGCCTCCTCGGGTGTGTCCGCTGAGGAGCGCGGCAACCCGATCGACGCGCGCGCGGCGCGGGCCCTTCAACGCCGCGGTTATCGGGTCGACGGGACGCATAGGGCGCATCGGATCACCGACTCGGAGTTGCGGGAGGTCGATCTGATCGTGCCCGCGACCTATTGGCAGATGGAGGAGCTGATCCGGCGGGGCGCCGATCCGACCCGGGTGCGGTTGATGCGTTGGTTCGATCCGGCGCTGGCGGGGATGCGGCCGAGTCGGCGCATGGACTTGGAGGACCCTTGGTACGGGGGCGCAGAGGACTTCGAGATCGCTTTGGATCAGATCGAGGCCGCGGCGCCGGGAGTTGTGGAATATGTCCGTGGGCTCGTCTAACGGGGGAGCAGCGGCGGGCTCGGAGAGCGGTGGGTCGGGCGTGGGCGCGGCGGAGGACAACTGGCTCGATTGCCGCTGCGGTCAGCGTCATTGGGGTGTGTTCGGCGCCGCCGGGTTGCTGGTTTGGCACCGCGGGAATGTGTTGTTGCAGCTCAGGGCCGACCGGTCGCATCATGGCGGGACTTGGGCGCTCCCGGGCGGGGCCCGGCGTCGCGGCGAGTCGCCGCTCGCGACCGCGCTCAGGGAGGGTCGAGAAGAGGCTGGGCTGAGGGCGGATCGCCTCTCCCCGGCGTGGCGGGTGATCGCGGACCACACCGGCTGGGCGTACACCACGATCGGGGCCGAGGCTGGGGCGGATCCGTTGGAGGGCCCCGCCAACTGGGAGACGGCTCGCCTCGAGTGGGTCGAGGTGGAGGCTGTCGCGGGTTTCGACTTGCATCCGGGCCTTAGGCAAGTGTGGCCCACGCTGCGTGACCTGGTGGGCAAGCGCGCCACCTTGGTCGTGGACGCGGCGAACGTCGTGGGGTCCACGCCGGACGGCTGGTGGCGGGATCGGGCGGGGGCGGCGCGGCGTCTGCTGGCGGAACTGGAGCCAGTGGCGCGGCGGGGCTTGGCCAACACCGGGGACGGGCCGCCCAACGCGTGGTACCCCAAACTGGTGCTGGTGGTGGAAGGCCAGGCGCGCGGCATCGGGCCGGGGGAAGGCGTGGATGTGGTCGAGGCTCCGGGCGGAGGCGACGATCAGATCGTGACGGAGGCGCGCCGGGCGGTGGCGGCCGGCGCGGGGCCGGTCGAGGTGGCGACAGCGGACAAGGCCCTGATCGCGCGGCTGCGCCTGGTGGGCGCTGGCGTGATGCGGCCCGGGACGCTGCTGCAGGCGATCCGATAGGCTCTTGTGCCCATGGAGCCGTATTCGCTGCGCGGCGAGCGATGCGAGTTGACGCCGTTCACCCCCGCGGACACGCAGCGTGTGTTCGACTACTGCCAAGACTCCGAGATCCAACGTTGGACCGGGGTGCCGACGCCGTACAGGATGGAAGACGCGGCGGTTTTCACCACGTCGACCGCGCAGAAGGGCTGGGACCCTCCAGGGTTCACGGCGCGCCGCGAGTGGGCGATACGTGTGCCTCGCCAGGGCGGCGGGCGCCAGCTTGTGGGCGCTGTGTCGTTGCGGCCAGACGCCTCGGGTGGTTCCGCGGCGGTGCGCTATCTTCTCGCGGCCGATTCCCGCGGGCGGGGAATCGCCACGGACGCGGTGAACACCGCCGTGGCGCACGCGATCCGCGACCTGGGCATGCGGCGGGTCGTGTGGAGCGCTGTCGTGGGCAACTGGCCGTCGCGCCGACTCGCGGTGCGGTGCGGTTTCAAAGTCGAGGGCGCCATCCGTTCCGAGACTCTGATCCGGGGTCAGGCCTTCGACGCGTGGGTCGGGACCATCCTCGCTGAGGACCTCGGCAAAGACGACGGCTACTGGACTGAGGACGGCCGCGTCCGGATCTGGGACTGACCCACGCCACGCCCGGCGCGGTCTGTGGACCGCTGGCCCGTCACCGCGTGCGGGTCAGGCCTCGCGTTTGAACGCCTGCGCTAGGAAGGCGGGCACGCGGCGCGCGCCCCACGCGAGCAGGGCGAGGGCGGCCACCGCGTTGACGGCGGCCAGGACCAGGCGGGCGTGCTGGTCGGGGAGCGCGAACTCGGCGGCGAACACCACGAGCATGAACCAGGCCCCCCAGGCCGGGATGCGCAGGCGCAGCAACAGCGTGATCGCGACCGCGGTGACGGACGCGGTGAGCCAGAACTCCTCCACCTGGCGGCTGTCGAGCGGCAGCGACCACGTGCCGCCGCCCAGCTTGTACGCGAACGGCAGTGACCCGACCAGGGCTGTCCACTGGTTGACCATCGATGTCAGCAGCATGCCGACCGCCGCCCACGCCTTATGCCGGTAGGCGAGGGTCAACGCGATGATGAACTCCGGCGCCTCAGAGGCGAGCGGCGCGAGCCACTGGATCAGCAGCGCCTCGTTGACGTGCAGCGCTTGGCCGGATGCGACCAGCGCGTGAACAAACGGCTCCGCGCCAACGGCGATGGTCCCGGCGGCGAGAAGGAACAGGGCGATGACCGCGCAGCGGCGCGGCCGCTGCGCGAGCGAGCCGAGGTAGGCGGCGACGCCTACCAGGTCTGGTTCGTGGACGTCGCCGCGGGCCGCGTGCCACAAGAACACCGCGAACACCACCAGCAGCACGGCGCCGAGCCCGGCGTGGACCTGTGCGGCGAGCGGCGCCGCTGTGGCCAGCGCCGCGCCGATCATCAGGAAGAACATCGTCGAATAGTGTTCTTTCGGGATCGGGAGCGTGTCGAGCAGGGCCGGCGGCAGCGGCGCGCTGTCGCGGCGGGCTTTGCGGCGCCGCGCCGTGATCCCCACCAACACCACGAGCGGCAACGCCAATCCGATGAGCAGGCGTGTCGCGCCGTTCATGTTGGCTGACGCGAGGGACTCGTAGGCGGGGTCGGAACCCGCGGTGAACGCGAGGAACACGTCCACGGCGTATTCGGGAAGTATCGCCACTATCGCGAGGAGGGCGATCGCGAGCGCGCCGGTGATGTCCACCTCAGCGGCCTCGGCGGCCCAGCCGAGCAGGGTCGCGGCGCACCAGATCGCGAGCCCGAAGACAGCCATCCCCACAAACGGCGGGACCGCGACGCGGCCCAACGCGATCGCGACGCCCGGAGCCACCCCCAGCAGTGCTAGAACGATTCTGGCCAAGGCGGCGCGTGGGGCCAACGGGCACTCCCTCACGGGTAGACGCGGAACGACGGAACGGAGCTTGACACTACCAGCGAGCGCCGCGGTCGGTCAGGTGGGCCGGGTCGAGGCGCGCACCACAAGCTCCGGGACGAACGTGATGTGCTCGACGCTTTCGCCGGCGTTCATCGACTCCAGCATCGCGGCGGCGCGTCGGCCGAGCTGATAGGTCGGTTGGCGGATCGATGTGATGGGGACGGCGCGGTCCGCCACCACGTCGATGTCGTCGAAGCCGACCAGCGGGAACCGTTTCGGCCGATAGCCGCCGGCGGCCGTCAGCTCCCTCTGGACGCCGATGGCGACCAGGTCGTTGACGCAGAAGATCGCGCTGGGCCCCGGGTCGCCCGCGAGCCAGGCCTGGGCCGCGGTCGCGCCGCCGACCGAGTTCAGCTGGCCGACTTGGACCTCGGTCAGGGCGTCGCCTAGCCCGGCGGCGGTCAGGGCCTGGCGCGCGCCGGCGGCGCGTTCAGCGCACTGGCGGTACTGGTGGGGCCCGTTGAACATGACGATCTTCTTGAACCCGAGGCTCATCAGGTGGTTGGCGGCGGCCCGGGCGCCGGCCTGGTTGTCGACCCGGACGGAGGAGATCGGCAGGTCGGGGAATTGCGACTCGAGCAGAACGACGTTCAGGCCGCGGCCGATCAGCTCTTGGTAGACGGCGCCGTCCTGGTCCACTGAGGCGGCGATCACGCCGGACACGCCCTGACCCTCGAACAGCCGCAGGTAGCGCGCCTCGCGGCGCGGGTCGCCGTCGGAGCTCCCGACCAGCAGGGCGTGGCCCGATTCGTCGAGCCGGTCCTCGATCCCGCGCGCCACGTCGGTGTAGAAAGGGTTGCGGATGTCGAGGAGCACCGCGCCGACGGCTGAGAGATTGCCCGATCTGAGCTGCCGGGCCGCGCCGTTGGGCACGAACCCGAGGCGTTCCACCGCCTGTTCGACACGCCGCCGAGTCGCGGGCGACACACGCTCAGGTTTGTTCAGGACGTTGGAGGCGGTCCCGACCGAGACGCCCGCCGCCCGGGCCACATCCACGATGGTGGTCTTGGTAGCTGCCATGACCTTTCTTTCCGCGATCCCGCGTAGAGCGGGCCAACAGACAGGGTAGCCCGGCTCGCTCCAGACCACCAACGCCTGCGGGCGCTGTCCTCATCGCATCTCGGTGACTGGGAATCCGTCCATGTCGTCGAAGAGCTTGTTCTCACCGGCCATGGCCCACACGAAGGAATAGGCGGCGGTGGCGACTCCGGAGTGGATCGACCAGCTGGGGGAGATCACCGCCTGGCCTTCCGCCACCACCAGGTGCCGAGTCTCGGTCGGCTCGCCGAACAGGTGGAACACGCGCGCGTCGGCTGGCAGGTCGAAGTAGAGGTAGCACTCGGTTCGCCTGTCGTGGGTGTGGGCGGGCATGGTGTTCCACATGTTGCCGGGGTGGAGGCTGGTGACGCCCATGACGACCTGGCAGGACTGGATGCCGCCGGCGTGGATGTACTGGTTGAGGCTGCGCCGGTTCGATGTCGTCGGGTCGCCTAGTTCACGCACCGTGCCCTCGCCGGGCTGGGCGAGAGCGGTGGGGTAGGCGGCGTGCGCGGGCGCGGAGAAGACATAGAACCGCGCGGGCTCCGCGGGGCTGGCGCTGGCGAACTCCACGTCGCCCGCGCCGCGGCCCACGTAGAGGCAGGCGCCGTGGGTCAGCGGGTAGACCATCCCGTCCACGGTGGCGCTGCCGGCGCCGCCGACGTTGACGATTCCTGCCTCGCGGTGGTCGAAGAAGGTCGGGCTGCGGAACTCGGGCGGCGCGGTCAGCGTCAGCGGCGCCGTGGTGGGTGTGACGCCGCCCAGCACTATCCGGTCGTGGTGGGAGTAGACCAGCTTGAGCTGGCCGGGTGAGAAGAGGTCTTCGACCAGGTAGCGGCGGCGGGCCTCGGCGGTGTCCATGGTGGCGACCTGTTCGGGGCTGGTCGCGTGGCGTTGCTCCATGAGGGGGATCCTTTCGGTTGTCGGGTCGGGGCGGACTGTCAGCGGGTCAACCAGCCGCCGTCGACGGGGATCACGGCGCCGTGCAGGTAGTCGCTGGCGGCGGAGGCCAGGAACACAAGGACGCCGGCGAGGTCCCGCGGCGTGCCCCAGCGCCCAGCTGGGATGCGGGCCGCGATGGAGGCCTCGCGGTCAGCGTCCTCCCTGATGGGGCGGGTGTTCTCGGTGGCCATGTAGCCGGGGGCGATCGCGTTCACGTTGACCCCTGAGGCGGCCCACTCGTTGGCGAGGGCCTTGGTCACGCCGGCCACGGCGTGTTTGGCGGCGGTGTACGAGGGGACCAGGATGCCGCCCTGGTACGACAGCATCGAAGCGATGTTGACGATCTTGCCGCTGCCTTGGGCGATCATCACGCGCCCGGCGGCTTGGCTCAAGAAGAACACGGCGTCGAGGTTGATTGTGAGCACGTCGTTCCAGTTGGCGGCGCTGTGTTCGGCGGCGGGTTGACGCCGGATGATCCCGGCGTTGTTCACCAGGATGTCGAGCCGCCCAAGGCCGGCGACCGCGGTCTCGACGAATCCGGCGAGGTCTTCTGGCGTCGCCTTGGACAGGTCGGCCTGGAGCGTGATGGCGCGGCGGCCGAGGTCGCGGATCTTGGCGGCGGTCTCGGCGCAGTCGAAAATGTCGAGCACCGCGACGTCGGCGCCGGCCTCGGCTAAGGCGAGGGCGTGGCCTTGGCCTAGCCCGCGGGCGGCGCCGGTGACGAGGCCGACCCGGCCGGCCAGTGAGAAATCATCGAGAATCATGGTGGCTCCTTGCGGGTGGGGAGGTGTTGACAGCGTCGCGGCCATCGTATTGAATCGTTTCAGATTACAGCACCGGCGGAGATCGCGCCATACCGACTATCAGGAGTCAGCCATGAGAATCTGGCCAGTCAAAGACGACCCGCTCTTGGGGGCCCCAGAACGGTTCATCAGCCGCGACGAGCTGAAGGAACTCGTGCGCCGCTTGACGGACAACCTGGTGAGAATCACGGACGAGACGGGCGAATGCCGGCTCACGCTGGACGACGGCCGGGTGATCGACACGAAAGGCTGGCGGGGCTGGGAGTGGACGCACGGCATCGGGCTCTATGGCGTGTGGCGCTATTACGAGCAGACGCGCGAGCCGGCGATGCGTCAGGTGATCGACAACTGGTTCGCCGAGCGTTTCCAAGAGGGCGCGACGACAAAAAACGTCAACTCGATGGCGCCGTTCCTGACGCTGGCGTTCCGCTACGAGGAGTCGGGCGACGCGACGTGGCTGCCGTGGCTGGACGCGTGGGCGGAATGGGCGATGCGGGACATGCCGCGCACGCCGCGCGGCGGGATGCAGCACATGACCATCGTCGAGGCGAACCACTGGCAACTGTGGGACGACACGTTGATGATGACTGTGCTGCCGCTGGCGAAGATCGGGCTGGTGCTGGGCCGGCCGGCGTACGTCGAAGAGGCGACCTTCCAGTTCCTGACGCATGCGCAGCACCTGCAGGACCGCGCGACCGGGCTGTGGTTCCACGGCTGGACCTTCGACGGCTGCCACAACTTCGCCGAGGCGAGGTGGGCGCGGGGGAACTCGTGGGCGACGATCGCCATCCCCGACTTCTTGGAACTGCTGGATCCGCCGCAGGGCTGTCCGGTGCGGCGGTTCTTGTTGGAGCTGCTGGACGCTCAGGCCAGCGCCTTGGCGGCGTGCCAGGATGAGACAGGGCTGTGGCACACGCTGCTCGACGATCCGACCTCATACCTCGAGAGCTCGGCCACGGCGGGGTTCGCCTACGGGCTGCTCAAGGCCGTGCGCCTGGGGTATCTGCCGGCCGCCTACCGGGATGTGGCGGAGCGGGCGGTGCGGGGCGTGATCACCCAGATCTCGGCGGACGGGGAGCTGCTGGGGGTCTCGACGGGCACGCCGATGGGCCGCGACCTGGAGTTCTACCGGCGCGTGCCGCTCACCGCGATGCCCTTCGGGCAGGCGATGGCCATCTTGTGCCTCGCGGAGTATCTCAGGACCTATTACTGACCGCTCCTCGGCGGGGCGTCGGCTGAGCCTGGGCGCGCCTCGCGGAGCACGCGGACCGCGCCGGCTGGGACCTCGAGGGCGCCTTCGGCCCGGGCGCCGGTGAGCAGCTCGACTCCGGTGGCCTGAAGGCTGCACGTCCGGTCGGTGTGGTTGATGGCGAACAGCCATGAGGTCTTCGAATCGTCGGACCAGCGCCTGGTCACCTCGACGCCGACAGGGCTGGCGGCTTCCGGCTTGACGCCTGACTCGGCGCTGAGCGCCGCGACCACGGCGTCTGCCGCCGCGTCCGGCAGGCGGGTGGTGACATACCAGGCGGCGCCGCCGCCCGCGGTGGGGCGCCGGGTGACGGCTGGGCGGCCGGCGAGGGGTCCGTCGCCGTAGGCGGCCAGCACCTCGACGCCGGGCTGGGCGCGCGCCTTCTCGGTCCACAGATCGGCGCGCAGGCCGGCGGCGTCGGCGAAGATCTCGCCCGCGAGAGCCACGCTCTCGCCTTCTTGGAGGGGCCAGAACTCCTCGACGCGCACGCCGACCAGCTCCCGGAACGCCCCCGGATAGCCGCCCAGCCTGACGTGTTCCGCCTGGTCGGCGATCCCTGAGAAGTAGGTCACGATGACGCTGGCGCCGCGTTCGGCGGCGGCGGCGATGTTCGCGGCCGCGGCGTCGCTCACCAGGTAGAGGGTGGGCGCCACGATCAGGTCGTAGTTGGCGAGATCGCCTGTGGCCGGGGTCATGTCGGCCACGATCCCGGCCCGCCACAACGCGCGGTGCCACGCCCGCAGCTGGTCGGCGTAGACCAGGGCGGTGGACGGGTGTCCCTCTTGGCCCACGGCCCACCAGCTAGGCCAGTCGAGCACCACGGCGGCGCGGTTGCGCAGCCGGGCGCCGCGGACCTCGCCGATGGCGCGCAGCGCCCCGCCGAGCGCCACCACATCGCGCCAGACATCCGAATCGACGCCGGCGTGGGGGAGCATCGCCGAATGGAATTTCTCGGCGCCGAAACGTGATTGGCGCCATTGGAAAAACATTGCCGCGTCGCTGCCGCGGGCCACATGCGCCATCGAATTGCGGAGCATTTCGCCGGGGAGTTTCGCGCGGTTGCGGGGTTGGAAGTTGACGGCCGATGTCGAGTGCTCCATCAGCATCCAAGGCGCGCCCCGGGCCAGGCCGCGGGAGATGTCGGCGGCGAACGCCAGGTCGATCTCACGGAGCGGATCGGCGGCCTGCGTGTAGTGATCGTTGGCGATCACATCCACCTCGTCGGCCCAGGTGAAATAGTCCATCGACCGGACCGACCGGGAGACCATGAAGTTGGTGGTCATGGGGATGTGCGGGGTTATGGCGCGGAGAGTGTCGCGCAGGTCGAGGTAATAGTCGAGGAGGGCGTCGGACGAGTAGCGGTCGAAGTCGAGCCGGTGGGCGGGGTTGGCGAAGGTCGGCGTGGCGAGCGGTGGCAGGATCTCCTCGAAGTCGGAATGGCGCCCCGACCAGAACGCGGCGCCCCAGGCGGCGTTGAGGGCGGCGATGTCCTTGTATTTGGCGCGGAGCCATTCGCGGAAATCGCGGGCGGCGCTCGGCGAATAGTCGCGGGGGACATGGCAACCGATCTCGTTGTCGACATGCCACATGGCGAGGGCGGGGTGGCGGCCGTAACGCCTGGCCATTTGTTCGGCCAGTCTCAGCGCGTATGCGCGGTGGAGCGGATGGCTCACGGAATAGGCCTGACGTGAGCCTTGATTCAGCCGGGCGCCGTCGGGGCGCTGGGGGAGGATCTCGGGGTGGCGGGAAGTCAGCCAAGGTGGCGGGGACGCCGTCGCAGTCGCGAGCGCGACCTTGATGTCCGCGTGATGCAGGCGATCCATCGTGCGGTCGAGCCAGCCCCAGTCGAACTCGCCTTCGCGGGGCTCGATGGCGGCCCAGGCGAAGATCGCCAGGCTGACGAGGTTGACGCCGGCTTGCCGCATCAAGGCGATGTCTTCGGCCTGGAGTTCCTCGGGCCATTGCTCTGGGTTGAAATCACCGCCGAAGGCGAGACCGGTGAAAGCCGCGTTCCAGGGGGCCACCTGGGTCGGGTCGAAATCCGCGGGCGGGCGGCGCAGCCTCATGGCGTGGGCCTGGTGGGGCTTGCGGGCCTTGCGGGCCTTGCGGCGTCTGGCCGTGTCGGGCCAGGCCAGATGCTGTTTAGCGGGCCGCCGCGGCGTCGCCGCGACGCGCTGGGCCGAGTCAGCCCGCCCCTGCTCCAAACGGTCAAGACCGCCTCCCGAACGCTGCTTGGTCTGCGCGCGGGTTGAAACTCGCGGTCGCAGAAGGGTTGACCCTGCCAGGCGACCAGTGATTGAATCCTTTCACATCGCCACTCGGCGAACGTATCACACCCTACTGATCAGAGAGTGGGCACATGAAGAAGAGACTTGTTGCCACGGCGACTGGGCTGCTGCTAGCAGTCGGCGTGGTTGTGCCTGGCCCCGGGGCGTCGGTTCCGGCGGCACAGGCGGATGCGGCGACGACGCTGCGACCTGTGGAGTACCTCGACCGCGGTCTCGTGGCCGCGAATCTAACGGGGGGGGGGTCTTTCTAAGCTGGCGCTTCTTGGGCAATGAGCCCGACGGCATCTCGTGGAATGTCTACCGCGACGACGGCTCCGGCTTCGCGAAGATCGCCACCATCAGGCCCCAGGACGTCCAGCCGGAGAGCAACTACGCGACGAACCCCGGCATCGTCAAAGAAAACACCACACCATCCAACTACACCGACCCGGACGGCACTGTCGCCTCCATCTATGAAGTCGCCCCCGTGATCAACGGCGTCGAGGGCGATCGGGAAGGGATGGCCGTCCCGATGCTGGCCCAGGTCGGGAGCGGCAGCCAAGCGAACCGGGCCGCGGCGACGTACATCCCGCTCAAGCCGGCCCCTTCAGCTGTTCCACTCGCGCGTTTCAGCTACCGCGGGTATTCGTTCGGGCCTGGCGGCGGCCTGAACGCCGCCAACGTGACTGTGCCCGGCTCGGGCGGGCAGCACTGGTACGTCTTGGACATGGATCTGCTGAAGGGCTTCCGTTCCGCATACGAAGAGCAAACCCCCGTGACGCAGGCACGGCTCAACGCTTGGGTCGATAAGCTCAACGAATACAACACGACGCCGAACTTCCTCGGGAACGCCACGTACAGCACTGCTCGGCCGCTGGTGAATTCCCTGGTCAACGGTCTGATCACCGATGCGCTCTACAAGGAACTCGAGGGCGAGTTCATCAAGTATGTCGAGAACCTCGACTCCGGCACGTCGTTGCCCTACGCGTTGACGAGCGGAGGGGCGATAGACACGCGGCAGAGCAGCGGGTATAGCACCCACGACATGACGGTCGGCGACTTCGACGGCGACGGCGAGTACGAGATCGTGGTCAAGTGGAGGAGCACGCAGACCGATCCGATGTATTCGGAGCCGATCTATTCCGGCGCCAACATCACGACCGCACCAGAGTACGTCGATGTCTACAAACTGGACGGCACACTGCTCTTCCGCGTCGACATGGGCTACAACGTCAAGTCGAGCAACGATCACGAGAACATCCTGTTCGCGCAGGATTTCGACGGCGACGGCAAGGCCGAACTGATGCTCAAGACTGCTCTGGGGACTCGGATCGGCAACTGGGACGAGGCGTCGCAGACGGTTGTGTACCCAGACACCCTCGCGACGGTCGTGGGCGGCCAGGACGGGCTGAACTCGACCACGGAGAAGTTCAAGCAGTACTTCGCCGAAGGTGACCAGCAGGCGCTTGACACGTACTGGGCGATCCTGAACAGCTTCGCGATCACATACCGGTCCCCGGTGGCTGGAGGCGGCAACGACGGTCCGAACGACCCGGCTGTGAAGCGCTGGATCAAGACCTACCACGTCGGGCCGATGGGCCCGGCGAAGGATGACCAGGAGTTCTTCTCGGCGTTCGAGTGGGACGAGGACGCCGGCAAGGGCGTGCTGGTCGACAGCGCGAAGTATCCGTTCCCGTACGAAGCCAGCGTCGACGGCGAGAACTGGGCGATGACGCCCTGCACGCAGCGCGGCAACTATGCCTACATGGCCTATCCGGGCCCCGGCATCGCCGACGGTTCCGGCGGCTACAAGGCGCAGATCATGGCCGAATCGGAGGCGTACTGGCTGACCCATCCATGGAAGGCTGCGGTTTGGGGCGATGCCCAGGGCAACCGCGCGAACCGGTACCTCGGCGTCGTGGCGGTCCTGGACGGCCAGAACCAATACGCGGTCTCGCAGCGCGGGTATTACCATCGCACGACCTTCTCAGCGTTCTACATTGTGGACGGCAAGGTCACGCTCAAGGCGGCTTTCGACTCGGCCGACCCGCAGTACTGGTCGCTGGGCGGCAGCGCCTATGACTACCAGAACCGAGGCAACCACTTCACAGACTCTGCAGATCTTGACGGGGATGGACGCGACGAGATCGTCATGTCGGCCCTGGTGCTCCAACTGAGCGACGACGGCTCGAAGATCCTGCCCGAGGTGCTCAACGGCGACATAATGCCGACCATCGCGGGGCAGACTGTGGGCGGCGTCACGGCCGTCCCTGTTCCCGGTGTCTTCGAGTTCGCGACCGACGCGGTGCGCAACAACCCGAACAACGTGTGGGCGCCGCTTCGCCACGGCGACCGGAGCGCTCTGCTCCCGGTCGACAAGGAGAACGACATTCGCATGATGTCCGGTAGCGAGGAACACCTGCTCGACGACCTTCGGACGGGCATCCACTCCGGTTGGCTGCCGGGCCCAGAAGGCCACGACCCGATGAAGGGCAAGCGCCTGGACAGCCAGGGGAACATCATTTACGAGAACTCGCTGATCTACGGCATGTACCAGGCGAGCGACGACGAGGGCAGCGTGGCCGGCAACTTCTCCAACCGCTGGCCAGGCGCCCAAGGCGGCACAGAAGCCACTCAACC
>JAITLE010000033.1 GCA_031278075.1 Bifidobacteriaceae bacterium
CCCGCTGCCCCCCGGTCCGGGGCGGCCTGACGATTCCTACACTTCTCCCGCCAGCACCGAACAGTGGAGACTTCCGCGCCCGCAGCCCCCGCCCGCACCTCAGCCCCACCACGCGGCCATCTACGTCTCCGCAGGTCAGAGCCCCGCACCGGTTCCAACCCGCTGCACCCCGGTCCGGGGCGGCCTGACGATTCCTACACTTCTCCCACCAGAACCGAAAAGTGTAGACTTCCGCGCCCCGTGCCGCGGCCCGGGCGTTGACCACGCTTGCCCAGGGACGCGTTTCCGCAGGTCAGCGCCCCGCACCGCCTCCGGCCCGCTGCACCCCGGTCCGGGGCGGCCTGACGATTCCTACACTTCTCCCGCCAGAACCGAAAAGTGTAGACTTCCGCGCCCGCAGCCCCCGCCAGCAACTCAGCCCCAACACCCGCCCAGCTACGTCTCCGCAGGTCAGAGCCCCGCACCGCCTCCGGCCGTGACCGCCAACCCGGTCCGGACCAGCAGCGGTTAGAGGGCGTGGATGATCTCCTCGACGGTCTTTTTCGCGTCGCCGAAGAGCATCGCCGAGTTCTCGTTGAAGAACAGCGGATTCTGCACGCCGGCATAGCCGGTGGCCATCGATCGCTTGAAGATGATCACCTGGCCGGCCTCCCAGACGTGCAGCACCGGCATGCCCGCGATCGGGCTGGACGGATCATCCAGCGCAGCCGGGTTGACGGTGTCGTTCGCGCCGATCACCAGCACCACGTCGGTCTCGGGGAACTCGTCGTTGATCTCATCCATCTCGAAGACGATGTCGTAGGGCACCTTCGCCTCCGCCAGCAGCACGTTCATGTGCCCCGGCAGGCGGCCAGCGACCGGGTGGATCGCGAAGCGGACGGTCACACCGGCGGCGCGCAACCGCGCCGTCAGATCCGCGACCGCGCTCTGGGCCTGAGCGACAGCCATGCCGTATCCCGGCGCGATGATCACCGAGGACGAGTTCTTCAACAAGTCCGCCGCCTCCACAGCGCTGATCTCGCGGTGCTCGCCGTAATCCTTGGCCTCGCCCACGACCGCGCCATCCGACCCGAAGCCGCCCATGATCACAGAGATGAACGACCGGTTCATCGCCTTGCACATGATGTAACTCAGGTACGCGCCGGACGAGCCCACCAGCGCGCCCGTGATGATCAGCAACTCGTTGCCCAGCGTGAACCCGGCCGCGGCCGCCGCCCAGCCCGAGTAAGAGTTCAGCATCGACACGACCACGGGCATGTCGCCGCCGCCGATCGCCGCCACCAAGTGCAGCCCCAGCAACAGCGCGATCGCAGTCATGATGGCCAGCAGCACGATGCCGACCGTCCCGCCCGCCCCCACAGGGTCGCCTTCCGGCAGGATCACGAAGCAAACTGTCAACGCCAAGAACGCGCAGATCGCCGCGAGGTTGAGCAGATTGTGGTGCGGCAGCGCCAACGGCGCCGACTTCATCTTCGCGGACAGTTTCAGGTACGCGATGATCGACCCGGTGAACGTGACCGCGCCGATGAACACCCCGACGAACAGCTCCCCATAGTGCAGACCCGGGTTCTGCTCCGGGGCGCCCTCCAGGTATGACACCCATCCGACTAGGACCGCCGCCAATCCGACGAAGGAGTGGAACAAGGCGATCAGCTCCGGCATGCCGGTCATCTCCACCCTGAGCGCCCTGAACACGCCGATGGCGGCGCCGATCAGGATCGGGATCAGCACCGCCGCGACGCCCCAGTCGGGCAGGCCCTCAGTGGCCGGCACGCCCTCGACCTCGGTCCCGATCAGAGTCGCCACAACCGTGACGACCAGCGCCATCCCCATGCCGACCGAGCCGAGGATATTTCCCCGCTTCGACGTCTCGTGCTTCGACAATCCCGCCAAAGCCAAAATGAACAACAACCCCGCGATGATGAACGCGCCCTGCTGTAGCGATACAGACATGTCGGATCAGCCCTTCCTGAACATCTTGAGCATCCGCTGGGTCACGGTGAACCCGCCGAACACGTTGATCGAGGCGAGCAGCACTCCCGCCAGGGACAGCACCAGGATCGCGATGTCGGTCCGGCCCTCATGTTGCGACTGGGTGAGCCCCACCAGGGACCCGACCACGATGATCCCCGAGATCGCGTTGGTGACAGACATCAGCGGGGTGTGGAGCGAGTGGGACACGTTCCCGATCACGTAGTACCCGACCACCACCGCCAGCATGAACACCATGAAGTGTCCGAGCAGCCCGGCCGGAGAGACCCAGAACAACGCCAGCAGAGCCGCCGCGCAAACACTCAGGACCGTCCAGGTGACGCGCGGGTCTCGCTTCTTCTTCTCCTCGGGTGGATGCGGCGGGGGCGGCGCTCCGGCCGCCGGCACAGCGGAAACCGCGACGGGCGGCGGCGGCCAGGTGACCTCGCCGGCCGTCACCACCGCCATGCCACGGACCACCACGTCCTCCATGTCGAGGACCAGTTCGCCATCTTTGCCTGGGGTGACCAGCTTGAACAGGTTGACAATGTTCTGCGCGAAGAGTTGCGACGCCTGGGTCGGGAGCCGGCTGGCGAGGTCCGTGTAGCCGATGATCTTGACACCGTTCGGCGTGGTCACCAACTTGTCAGGGGCTGAGCCGGCCACGTTCCCGCCGTTCGCGGCGGCCATGTCCACGATCACCGAGCCCGGTTTCATCGACGCGACCATCTCCTCGGTGAGCAGGCGCGGCGCCGGCCGCCCGGGGATCAGCGCCGTGGTGATCACGATGTCGACCTCCTTGACCTGCTCCGCGTACATCCGCTCCGCGGCGGCGGCGTAGTCCTCTGACGCTTCCTTCGCGTAGCCGTCGCTGGATTGCTGCGCCTCCGCCTCCACAGCGACGAACTCCGCTCCCATCGACTCCACCTGTTCGGCGACCGCGGCCCGGATGTCGGTCGCGCGCACGATGGCGCCTAACGCGCGCGCCGCACCGATGGCCGCGAGCCCCGCGACCCCCGCCCCGGACACGAACACCTTCGCGGGCGGCACCTTGCCAGCCGCGGTGACCTGCCCGGTGAAGAACGATCCGAACACGTTCGCCGCTTCGATCACCGCCCGGTAGCCCGCGATATTCGCCATCGACGAGATCACGTCCAGCGCTTGCGCCCTGGAGATCCGGGGCACTGAGTCCATCGCCAGGACTGTGACCTTGGCCGCGGCGAGCTTGGCCAACAGCTCGGGACTGCGCGGCGCGGCGATCAAGCCGATCAACGTCGCCCCTTCCCGCAGCAGAGCGATCTCAGCGTCCGTCGGGGGCTCGATCTTGGTGACGATGTCCGCGCCCCAAGCCTCCCGCTTGGACACGATCTCGGCGCCAGCCTCGCGGAACTGATCATCCGGGAACGATGCCGCCTCGCCCGCGCCGGTCTCAACGGCCACCGAGTAACCCAGCTTGACCAATTGCGCCACGGATTTCGGGCTCGCCGCGACGCGTCTCTCACCCGCCGATGACTCCTTTGGCACACCAATTCGCATGTTTGTCTCCTAGTTCTCCTGTGTATCCGTTTAAGACGCGGGCGGGCGCGGGCCCGCCGCCTCCAACTGTCTGATTCGCGCCTCGACGCGCCGTGTGGCGGCGCGCAGCTCCTTCTCTGCGTCCAGCCCCGCGGCGTCTGCCTCAGCGGCGAGCGCCGCCAGCCGGTCGCCCAAGTCCGCCCCCGCGGCCGACGGGGCGTCGCCGCCGGGCCGGTCGGCATCGTGCGTCAAGGGCAAACCGGCGCGGCGGGCGCGGGCGAAAACCTTCTGCGCGCGGGCCAACGGCGACTGCGCGCGTGGGATGCCGTCGAGGACGGATTCGCGGGACTTCTCGTGCGCTTTGATCTTGTCCCAACGCCGGTGGGACTCGGCGGCGGACATGCGCTCGGCCTCGCTGGCGGCGAACACGTGCGGGTGGCGGCGGATCAGCTTGTCTGCGACGCCGCAGGCGATGTCGTCGAGGTCGAACGGGTCGGCCGAGTGCTCGGCGGCGATCGAGGCGTGGAAAACCACCTGTAAGAGCACGTCGCCGAGTTCTTCGCGCATGTCGTCGCGGGTGCCGGCCTCGATGGCCTCGGCGGCTTCGTAAGCCTCTTCGAGCAGGTATTGGACCAGGGAGACGTGGGTTTGTTGGGCGTCCCACGGGCAGCCGCCGGGCGCGCGGAGACGGCGCATTGTCGCGGTGAGGCGCGCGATGCCCGATGCCGTCGGGTCGGCGAGCCCTTCACGGGCGTGGGGTTGGGGTTGGGAC
>JAITLE010000082.1 GCA_031278075.1 Bifidobacteriaceae bacterium
GACGGGTTTGACCATTCCTACACTTCTCCCGCCAGAGACGAGAAGTGTAGACTTCCGCGCCCGGCGCCGCAGCCCGCATCTTGACCGTGAACCCGCCTTGGACGTGTTGCCGCAGGTCAGGGGCTTGCGCTGGTTCTGGCCCGCTGGACCCCGATCGGGACGGGTTTGACCATTCCTACACTTCTCCCGCCAGAACCGAGAAGTGTAGAGTTCCGCGCCCCGGTACCGCGAAGGAGGCCTCGACCTGGTTGAGCCAAGCCGCGTCGGTCGCGGTGAAACAGCCGCCGCCGCGGCCGGGGGCCGTCGTCACACCAGCGAGTCCAAGTGGTGGAGAGCGACACGGCGGGCGGTGGCACGGACGAGCCGGTCGGCATCGTGCAGCGAACACACCGGATCCGGCTCTAGATCGGTGAGCGGGTAGACGCGGGCCAAACCGAGCGTGCGTGCCTGAGATGGGGTGATGTGGGAGGCGCCGCAGAGCGCGACCGTCGGCACGCCGGCGGCACGCGCGGCTCGGGCGACACCCGCGACCGTCTTGCCGAGCAGGGTTTGGGCGTCCAGGAGACCCTCGCCGGTGACGACCAACGTGGCGCGGCTGACCGCCTCACGGAACCCGGTCAACTCCAACACCAAGTCCACGCCCGGGACGAGGCGCGCCCCCAGAAGCGCCGCCGCCGCGAAGCCGACACCGCCGGCGGCCCCGGCGCCCGGCCTGTCGCGCAGGTCACAGCCGCATGTGGCGGCGACCAGGTCCGCCCACGCCTCAAGACGACGTTCACGGTCGACCGCGTCTTGCCCGGTGAGGCCCTTCTGGGGGCCGAACACGGCGACCGCCCCCGCATGGCCGAGCAGCGGGGCGGCGACGTCCGACGCGAGCACTATCTCCCGCCCGGCGAGCAGCGGACGGATCGGCGCGAGGTCGAGCGTCACGCCGGAAGCGAGCGACTCAGGCGTGGGAGGGAGCTTCAGGCCGGTCGCGTCGCGCAACGCGCCGCCCAGTCCGGCGATCATCCCGATTCCCCCGTCGGACGATGCCGACCCCCCAGCCCCCACGATCAACCGTTCCGTGGTGGTGGCGGCGAGCGCCGCGCGGATCGCCTGCCCAAGACCGAAGCTGGTCGCGGCGAGCGGGGCGAGACGGCCCCGGGGCAGGCGGTTCAAACCGCAGGCGTCGGCCAACTCGACCACAGCGACACCGCCCCGGCGTGCGACGCCCGTTGTGACCGGCTGGCCGGTGGGGCCTTGGACCGTCACGGGCTCCAACGCGAACCCGGCGCTCATCACCGCGTCTAGGGTGCCGTCGCCGCCGTCGGCCACGAGCACTCCCTCGGCGGCGAGACCAGCGTCCTCAAAGCCCGCGACCACGGCGTCCCGCACCTGGCGGGCGGTCAGGGACCCCTTGAACTTGTCGCAGGCGACCAGACCACGTTTCAGGGCCACATCAGCCAGCGTAACGGCGCGCCGCCGCGGAGCTGGTCAGGCGCCAAGGCGGGACTACTTGCCGAGGGCGGCCCTCAGCGCGATGTCCGTCCTGTGGCGCCCGCCGTCCAAGTGGATCGAGCTGATCCCGGCGTACGCGCGGTCGCGCGCCGCCGCGAGGTTCCGGCCCAACCCCACCACGGACAAAACCCGGCCGCCAGCGGAGACCAGGCAGCCGGCGCCGTCGAGCTTGGCGCCCGCCTGGAGCACATAGACACCCGGGATGCCGTCCGCGGCGTCGACACCGCTGATCAGATCGCCCAGACGAGGGCTGCCCGGGTAGCCCGCCGCCGCCAGGACCACCGTGACGGCCGCGTCCTCAGACCAATCCAGCGATCCAACCTGCGCCAATGTCCCCGTGGCAGCCGCCAGGAGCACCTTCGACAGGGGTGTCGCGAGCCGGGCCAGCACCACCTGCGCCTCCGGATCCCCGAACCGGACGTTGAATTCGACCACGCGCAAGCCTTTGCTGGTCAGCGCCAGACCGCAGTACAGCAAACCCTGGAAGGGCACGCCCAGGGCTGCCATCTGCGCGATTGTCGGCCGGGCGACGCGATCCAGAACCTGATCCGTCAGGTCGCCAGGGGCCCACGGCAGCGGCGAATAAGCCCCCATGCCGCCGGTGTTCGGGCCCTCGTCGTTGTCGAGGGCGCGTTTGAAATCCTGGGCCGGAGCCAGCGGCAGGACCGTCTCGCCGTCGGTCACGCAGAACAGGGACACCTCTGGGCCGTCCAAGTACTCCTCGATCACGACTTGTGCGCCCGTGTCGAAACAAGCTTGCGCGTGAGCCAGCGCGGCCGGGCGTGAATCGGTGACGACCACGCCCTTGCCTGCCGCCAGCCCGTCATTCTTCACCACATAAGGCGGGCCGAACTCGTCGAGGGCCGCAGCCGCCTCGTCCCGGGTGGCGGCCACGCGCGCGGCGGCGGTCGGGACCCCGGCGGCCGCCATGACCTCCTTCGCGAAAGACTTCGACGATTCGAGGCGCGCGGCGGCCGCGCTGGGTCCGAAACAGGGGATCTTGACGGCGCGGACGGCATCGGCCACACCATCTGTGAGCGGGGCCTCCGGACCGATCACCACCAGATCGGCTTTGATCTTGCAGGCCAGATAGGCGACCGCCGGGCCGGACGCGAGGTCGACCTCACGCAGCTCGGCCAAGCGGCCGATCCCCGGGTTGCCCGGCGCCGCGAACAGTTGGTGACCGCCCTCGCGGTGGAAGGCGTGGACGATGCCGTGCTCGCGGGCGCCAGCGCCCAACACCAGGATTCTCACCGGTCAAGCCTAGCCGCGCGCCGGCGCGCCGCGGGCGAAGACCAAGGTCACGGGCTTCGGCGTGGGCGCCTGACTAGCCTGGTGGGACCCGCCCGGGGCGACGAGCACACACCAGCGCAAAGGAGCACCGACATGGCTGACAAACCCACACGTGTAGTTCTGTACGGATCGGGCCTGATGGGGTCCGTCATCATTCGCTACCTGATCGAAAAAGGCTTCGATTTGGTCGGCGTCATCGACAACAACCCCGACTTGGTCGGCAAGGACGCGGGGGCTGTCGCGGGGTTGGGCCGGGATCTGGGCGTCGTGGTCTCCGACGACGCAGACGCGGTCCTCTCCCAAGGAGCCGACATAGCGATCCTGACGCTGATGTCGCTGATGAGCGACATGGAACCGTTCTTCGCACAATGCGCCCGCCACGGCGTCAACGCGATCTCCACCTGTGAGGAGGCGTTCTATCCGCGCACCACATCGCCCGAGATCACCGACCGCCTCGACGCTCTCGCCAAGGAACACGGCGTGACCTTGACCGGCTCCGGCTACCAGGACGTCTATTGGGGCAACCTCGCGACAGTGATCGCGGGATCGACCCAGCGGATCGAGTCGATGGAGGGCGTGAGCTCCTACAACGTCGACGACTACGGGATCGCCCTAGCCAAGGTCCACGGCGTCGGCATGACCCCGGAGCAGTTCCAGCGTGAGATCGCCGAGGCCAACGTCCCGTCCTTCGCGATGAACGTGCCGGGTTGGATAGCCTCGCAGCTCGGGCTCACCATGACGGAGATCAGCCAGGTCCTGATGCCGCGGTACAGCGACCACCCGGTCGCCTCGACCACCCTCGGCCGGGACATCGAACCCGGCGAGGCTCTCGGCATGGCCGCCCGCGCGACCGCCAAGACCGCGGAGGGCGTCGCGATCATCATGGAGGTCCGCGGCCTGGTTTACGAGCCTGGCGACACCGACCTCAACGATTGGGTGATCCGCGGTGAGCCCACCACCGCCGTCAGCGTGGACAAGCCCAACACCGTCGAGTTGACCTGCGGAACCATCGTCAACCGCCTCCCGCAAGTGATCGCGGCGCCACCCGGCTTCACCACGTTGGAACTCCTCCCGCCCGCCAAATACCTGCCTGTCGTCGCGTGAGGGCCTGCCCGTCGCACGATCGCGTCCGGTCTAGCTGAGGGGGCGACCATGCGACGGCGACGTGCCGGGTCACGCTCGGCGCGGGCGGATGGGATCCGGCGCTGGGTGGTCGCGGTCAGGCTGGGACGCCGGCTGGAATGGTCCCGGTGACGCGTCTGATCACGGACGTGAAGAATCGGAGGCCGTCCTGGCCCGCGCGCCGCCCGGCGGCGGAATCCGGGCCGAACCCGACCTCGACCGCGTGCTCCGGGTGGGGCATCAGACCGACGACGTTGCCTGCCTCGTTCGTGATCCCGGCTATGTCCGCGATGGAGCCGTTCGGGTTGCAATCCTGATAGCGGAACACGACGCGGCCCTCGGCTTCGAGTTGGTCCACCACGGCGCGCGGCGCTTGGAACCGGCCTTCTTGGTTTTTCAAGGGGATCACGATCTGTTCGCCTGGGTGGAAGTCGGCGGTCCAGGCTGTGGTGGTGTTCTCCACGCGGAGCGGCTGCTCGCGGCAGACGAACGTGCGGCGATCGTTCTTGACCATAGCGCCCGGGAGCAGGTGGGATTCGGTCAGCACTTGGAACCCGTTGCAGATGCCGAGCACGGGCATGCCGGCTCGGGCCGCGTCGACGATCAGTTCCATGACCGGGGCGAACCGGGCGATCGCGCCGACCCGGAGGTAATCCCCGTAGGAGAATCCACCCGGCAGCACCACCGCGTCCGCGCCGCGCAGCGACCGGTCCGCGTGCCACAGTGGGACTCCCTCGGCCCCGGCAAGACGGACCGCGCGCAGCGCGTCCCTGTCGTCAAGCGTTCCGGGGAACGTCACCACCCCGATGCGGAGCATGCCGGCTGCCCGCCCGCCTCTGATTCGACGCGGACCGCGACCACATCCTCGATCACGGGGTTGGACAAGAGCGTGGTGGCAGCTTCGCGGGCTGCCGCCAGCGTCGCCGGGCTGGGGTCGCCTGCCACCTCGAGTTCGAAGCGTTTGCCCTGGCGGACTCCTAGGAACTGGGTGAAACCCAGCCGCTGCAGGGCGCTGACCACAGCTTTTCCCTGGGGATCGAGAATCTCGGGTTTGGGCATCACATCAACGATCAGGCGGGCCATCTCTGCCTCTCAAAGTCGGTCGGGGCCGGCGGGCGCGCGTCGGCCCGTCACTCCCAGCCTACCGACCAGGAGCGGCGGCGGCCTCGCGCCGCCGCGCCAGTCGCGGGGCGGCCGGAGAGCTCCCGCCGGATGCGGCCGGGTCCAGCTCCGACTGGCGCCAAACCGTCAGACGCCGGGTGGCGCCAGCCGGCCGCACACCTTGCCTGGCGCCGCGGGAACCTCAACCGACGAAGACCCGGCCGGTCAGGCGTTCGTAGGCTTCGATGTAGCGGTCGCGGGTCCTGGCGACCACATCGGCGGGGAGCGTGGGCGGCGGAGAGACGCGGTCCCAGCGCGATTCGCGGGTGAGCCAATCGCGGACGTACTGCTTGTCGAAGGATGGCTGCGGGCCGCCCGGCTCCCAAGTCGGCGCGTCCCAGTAGCGGGACGAGTCGGGGGTGAGGACCTCGTCTCCCAAGGTCAACTCGCCGTTCGCGGCGGCACGGCCGAACTCGAACTTGGTGTCCGCGAGGATCAGGCCGCGGCCGCGGGCGATCTCCTCGGCGCGGGTGTAGAGGGCGAGCGTCGTCGCCCGCAGGGCGGCCGCCGCGTCGGGGCCGAGTTGATCGGCGACGTGGGCGAAGGAGACGTTCTCGTCGTGGGCGCCTTCGGGGGCTTTGGTCGCGGGGGTGAAAATCGGAGCGGGCAGGCGGTCGCCGTCCCGCAGCCCGGGCGGCAGCTCGATTCCGGTCACCTCACCGGACTGCTCGTATTCGGCGAGGCCGGAACCGGTCAGGTAGCCGCGGGCGACGCATTCGACTGGGTACATCGTCAGGCGTTGGCAGATCATGGCGCGGCCGGCCACTGGTTCGGGCACGTCCAAGGAGATCAGGTGGTTCGGGATGATCTCGCTCAGCTGCTCGAACCACCAGACGCTCAACGCGGTGAGGATCTTGCCTTTGTCGGGGATCTCGGTGGGCAGGACGTGATCGTAAGCGCTGATCCTGTCGCTGGTCACCACCAAGATCACGTCCGAGAACGGCGAATAGACGGACGGTTCGTAAATGTCACGGATCTTGCCCGATGTCACATATTCCCAACCCTCAAGACGGGGACGGGTCGATTCGGCTGCGTTGGTCACGCGGTCAAGTTTGGCACGCGCACGCTCCGTGCGCTCGGCGCGGCGGCGGAGGTCCGCGGTGCGGGTGCGCAGTCCGCGCAGTCCGCGCAGCCCGCGCAGTCCGCGCAGTCCGCGCAGTCCGAGTCCGCGGCTGCCGGTCCGGCTCAGTTTCCCACCCACACGCGCTGGCGCCGCGATGGGATGAAGCGCGCTCGGACATGACGCCGCGCGTGACGCGCTGACCGGCGCGGACGGGCCGCTCTCGTGCTAGGTGTCCTGAGCCGTGGCGGAGACCAACGCCGGGGAGTCCACAGGCAGTTCGGGAAGGCGCAGGCCACGCCGCATCAGGACGCGGCCGGTGGTGGTCAAGCCTTCGGCCCACCAGGCCGGGGCTTCGTGTGAGCGCTCGTCGAAGCTCGCCCGCGAGATTGGCAACGGCTCGACCCGGTAGCGCCGGTCCGGGTCCAGGCCCGCGAACCGGAAGGCGCCCGGTGGCGAGTCGATGGATGTGGCTAGGGGCACAATCGCGAACAAGGCTTGGGACCGGTCGGGCGCCACCACTCCGTGGACCCAGTGAGCGGGATCGGGCTGATCGGTCCTGATCACGGCGCCGGAGTGCAGCAGCGGACGCCACCGCTTATATAGGGCGATCCACTCCGCCAACTCTGCCCGGGCGCCGCCGCCCAGTCCTGCCACATTCCATTCGACCCCGAGGTCGCCGAACATCGCGGTCACAGCGCGCATCGGCAACGACAGCCAGCGCCCGGTCTGGTGGTTGCGTTCCGCCGAAATGTGGGCGCCGACCAACTCCGGCGGCAGCAGCAACCCGGTGTGCCGCTGGATCGCCTGGCGTTCGTGGGCGTCGGTGCAGTCCGACGCCCAGAGCCGGTCCGCCCGCAGCATGATCCCCAGGTCAGCCCGCCCGCCGCCGGAAGCGCAGGATTCGATCTCCAGGTCCGGATGGCGGCCCTTCAAGTAGTCCCACAGCTCGTAAAGCGCCAGTGTCTGTTTGTGGACGCCCGCCCGCCCGGTGCGCTGGTCACCGGGCTCCAACAAGTCGCGGTTATGGTCCCATTTCAGATACGTCAAGCCGTATTCGCTGATCAGCGCGTCGAGACGGTCCTTCAGGAACGCCAACGCCGCCGGTTCGGCCAGGTTCAGCACCTGCTGGTGGCGGGTCTCAAGCGGCCACCGTCCGCCGGACGCCCCGACCGCGCCCGGAGCCAAGATCCATTCCGGGTGCGCCCGCGCCAAATCCGAATTCAGATTCACCATCTCTGGTTCGACCCACAGGCCGAACTCCATGCTCAAGGCGCGCACGCGCTCGACCAGGGGATGCAGGCCCTTTGGCCAGACGGAGCCGTCCACTTGCCAATCCCCCAGGCCGGCCCGGTCGGAGCGGCGCCCGCGGAACCAACCGTCGTCGAGGACGAAGCGTTCCACGCCGACCTCTGCGAAGGCTTCCGCCAAGCTGATCAGCGGCGCCAGGGAGTGGTCGAAGTAGACGGCCTCCCAGCTGTTGCCCGTCACGGGCCGCGGCCGGCGCCGGCGGGACGGCAAACCGCGGATGAAGGCGTGGAAGCGGGCCGACATGGCGTCCAGACCGTCGCCCCAGGCGAAATAGACCCAGGGCGAGGTGTAAACCTCGCCGGGGGCCAGCGCCAGTTCGCCGGGGAGCCCCAATTCCCCGCCCGCGAGCATCCGCTGCCCGCTGTTCATGCGTTCGGCGAGCATCCGCTGGTTGCCTGACCAGGCAGTGTGCACCGCCCACACTTCGCCGCGCCGGAAACCGAAGCCCGCCTCCCCGGCGACCAGTAGCAGCGACGCGTCATGGCCGGGACGGCCGCGGCGGCTTTCGCGGACATAGGCGCCCTGGGTGAACGGGTGGCGTTGCGGTTGGCGTTCGCGGCCCCAGCGGCCGGTGAAGTCGAGCAGTTCTGTGGCGTCGCTCGGCGCCGGCAGCGCGAGTGTCAGCGCCTCGAGGTCATACGGTTCGGGAGCGGTGTTCGTCAGCTCCGCTTGGGCGCGGATCAGCCCGGAGGGCGTCAGCTCGATCCGCAGCTCCAGTTCGAGGGCCACCGTCTCGTCAATCGCCCGCACGATGACGACCCCGCCGTCCGCGCTCCCCTTCAGTTGCTCGACCTGTTGGGTTGAGAACCTGGTGGAGAATCCGCTGCCCTGCCGGTGGCCCACCAACCCGGGCGTGCCCTGCCAGGCGTGGGAGTTCTCGGGCAGGAGACTCAACATCCGGGTCGGGTCGGCATCGGGCGGCGGGACGGTCGGGTCGGCATCGGGCGCCGGGACAGTCGGGACGGTCGGGACGGCATCGGGCGGCGGGACGGTCGGGTCGGTAGGGA
>JAITLE010000144.1 GCA_031278075.1 Bifidobacteriaceae bacterium
TGACCGGAGTCCTTATGCCGCGGCGGATCTGCGCCGCGCGGTCGACGCGCTGCTCGGAGTCAAGTTGTACTGATCTCGAGGCCTCCGGGCGGGAGTGGTCCCGCGCCGCGCTTGCCTACAATGAACACCCGTGTATCAGGTCTTGGTGGCGGACGGCGCCATGGGCACGGAGATCCTGCGCGCCCGCCTCGCCCCAGCCGATTACGGCGGCCATGAGGGCTGCCACGACTACCTGAGCGTGAGCCGGCCCGACTTCATCGAGTCGGTCCACCGGCGCTACATCGCGGCCGGCTGCCGCGCGCTGACGACGAACTCCTTCGGCGCGCATCCGCTGGTGTTGGCGGATCACGGGCTCGCCGACCAGGCGTTCCGCATCGGCCGGGCCGCCGCCCAAGTGGCCCGCGCCGCCGCAGGGCCGGCCGCCGGGCCGGCCACGAGCCCGGCCGCAGGGCCGGCCGCAGGGCCGGCCGCTAGTCCAGTCATAGTCCTCGGCTCGATGGGCCCAGGGTCGAAGCTGCCGTCGCTGGGCCACACCACCTTCGCCGAGTTGCGGCGCGGCTACGCCGAGTTGGCCGCTGGCCTCCTCGAAGGCGGCGCCGACCGCATCCTGGTGGAGACTTGCCAAGATCTGCTCCAGGCGAAGGCCGCGATACTGGGCGCCCACGACGCGGACCGCGACGTGCCGGTGATCGCCCATTTCACTGTCGAGACCAGCGGCACAATGCTCCTCGGCACCGAGACCGCCGCCGCCGCGGCGTCGCTGCTGCCGCTTGGGATCGCGGGGATCGGCCTGAACTGCGCGACCGGCCCCGCCGAGATGTCGGAGCACCTGAGGACCCTCGCCGAGATCGCCGACGTGCCAGTCAGCGTGATGCCCAACGCCGGCCTGCCAACCATCGGTCCCGACGGCCAGGCCCACTACGACCTCACCCCCGACCAGTTGGCCGACTGGCTGGTGCGCTACGTCCGCGAGTACGGCCTGGGCCTGGTCGGCGGCTGCTGCGGGACCACCCCGGACCACCTCGCCGCCGTGGTGCGCCGCCTGACAGCCGCCGGCTTCCTCGGGGTGGACCATCCCGTCGCGCCGGGCCGTGCGCGGGGCCGTGCGCCAAGCAGTGCGCCAAGCCGTGCGCCAGGCCGTGCGGACGAGTGGGCCGCGCCGGACGGAATCGTGCGGCGGGGCGCCCGCGGCACAGTCGCTTCGCTCTACCAAGCGGTCGAGCTGCGTCAACAGCTCTCCTATCTGGTTGTGGGAGAGCGCGCGAACGCGAACGGGTCCAAAGCGTTCCGCGACGCGCTGCTCGGCGGCGAGATCGACACCTGCGCGCAGATCGCGCGCGACCAGGCCGCGGCCGGGGCTCACATCGTGGACCTGTCGGTCGACTATGTGGGCCGTGACTCCGTCAAGGACATGGCCGCGGTCGCGGGCGCGCTCGCCACCGCGTCCACCCTGCCGATCATGGTCGACTCAACCGACCCGGAGGTGATCCGCGCGGCGTTGGAGCAACTCGGCGGGCGCTCGGTGGTGAACTCGGTGAACCTCGAAGACCCCTCGCGCTTGGACGCGATCGCGTCCTTGGCCTGCGAACACGGCGCGGCGCTGGTGGCGTTGACGATCGACGAGCACGGCCAGGCGCGCGCGGCGGACGCGAAAGTGGACCTGGCGCGCCGCCTGATCGCGGACCTCACTGCCAGGGGTGTGGCGCTCGCGGACATAATCGTGGATCCGCTGACCTTCCCCATCGGCACCGGCCAGGAGGAGACCCGGCGCGACGCCCTGGAGACCATCGCGGCGGTGCGGCGTCTTAGGGCGGAGTTCCCCGAGGCGCACCTGATGTTGGGCGTCTCGAACGTGTCGTTCGGGTTGGCGCCCCAGGCTCGTGTGGTGTTGAACTCGGTCTTCTTGGATGAGGCCCAGCGTGCGGGCCTGGACGCCGCGATCGTCCGCCCCGGCGGGATCCTGCCGTTGGACCGGCTCGACGAGGCGGCGGTGGGGATCGCCCGGGACCTGGTCTACGACCGGCGCCGGGACGGCTACGACCCGCTGCTGGCGCTGCTCGCGGCCACGGCCGACCAGTCGGCGGTCGCGGTGGGGCCGAGCCTCGCGGACCTTCAGCCCCTCGACCGGTTGCGGGAACGGATCGTGACCGGCAACCGCGCCGGGCTCGCGGCGGATCTGGACCAGGCGGTGGCTGAGGGCGCCGCGCCGCTCGACATTGTGAGCGACCACCTGCTGCCCGCGATGGCCGAAGTGGGCGAGTTGTTCGGGGCCGGGCGGATGCAGCTCCCGTTCGTCCTCCAGTCCGCGGAGGTCATGAAGGCGGCGGTGGCGCACCTCGAGCCGCTGATCGCGGGCGAACCGCAGCCGGCCCGCGCCACGGTGGTGCTGGCCACGGTCGCGGGCGACGTCCACGACATCGGCAAGAACCTGGTCGACATAGTGCTCTCGAACAACGGTTACGCCGTCCACAACATCGGGATCAAACAGCCCATCGGGCAGATCATCGCCGCCGCGGAGGCCGCCGGGGCCGACGCGATCGGCATGTCCGGGCTGCTGGTCCAATCGACCCAGGTGATGCGCCAGAACCTCGCCGAGCTGGCCGTCCGCGGCCTGGCCGCCAGGTGGCCGGTGTTCCTCGGCGGCGCGGCTTTGACCAGGCGTTTCGTCGACGAGGACCTGGCAGAGCAGTTCCCTGGCCGCGTCTATTTCAGCAAGGACGCGTTCGAGTGCTTGACCGTCATGAACGGCCTGTTCGCGACCGCCGACGCCTGGGAGAGCGTCCCAGCCCTGGGTGGCGACGGGGTGGGCTCGCCGGTGGCCGATGCCGTGGTGAGCGTCCCAGCCCCAAGTGGCGGCGGGGTGTCGCCGGCGGCCGATGCCGTGGTGAGCGTCCCAGCCCCAAGTGGCGGCGGGGTGTCGCCGGTGGCCGATGCCGTGGTGAGCGTCCCAGCCTTAGGTGGCGGCGGGGTGGGCGCGCCGGTGGCCGATGCCGTGGTGAGCGTCCCAGCCCCAAGTGGCGGCGGTGTGTCGCCGGGCGGGGCTAGTCGTGTCCAGCCCGAGGGGCGTGTCCAGCCCGAGGGGCGTGCCCGGTCCGGGATCGGTGTTCACGGGGCAGGCTCGGCCGCGGCGGCCGAGCCTGCCGCGGGCGAGGTCGCGATCCCGACGCCGCCGTTTTGGGGTGTGCGCCGAGCCAAGGGCATCGCGCTCGCGGACTACCTGCGGTTCCTCGACAAACGGACGCTGTTCGAGGCGCGCTGGGGCCTCAAAGCTGGTCGCAGCGGCGCGACGGTGCAAGAGCTGGCCGCCGCGGAAGGCGAGCCACGGCTCGCCGCGTTGCTCGAGATGGTGCGCCGCGAGGCCCTGGCCCAGCCGCAGATCGCCTGGGGCTACTTCCCGGCGCGGCGCGACGGCGAAGCCGTCGTGATCCTGGAGTCAGACGATCTGGGCGCGCGGCCGCGCGCGCGGCTGGAGTTCCCGCGGCAACGGAGCGGTCGGCATCGTTCGCTGGTGGACTATGTGGACGGCGAACGGCTCGACGTGCTGGCCCTGCAAGTCGTGACCGTGGGCCCGCGCTTCACGGCGGCGGCGCGGGAACTGTTCGAGTCCGGGGACTACCGGTCCTACCTCGAGCTGCACGGGCTGTCGGTGGAGCTGGCCGAAGCGTTGGCTGTGCTGACGCACCGGCGGATCCGCGCCGAGTTGGGCCTGGCGGCCGGGCGCGGGCGGCGCTACTCGCTGGGCTACCCGGCGTGCCCCGACCTCGGCCAACGGCGGGTGCTGCTCGACCTGTTGGAGGCGGACCGGCTCGGGCTGACGCTGACCGAAGCCGACCTGATCGAGCCGGAACAGTCCACCGAGGCGATGGTCTTCCACCACCCGGACGCGACCTATTTCAATGTGAGGCAGGCGACATGACACCATTCACCCCGACACCCGAGGCTGCCGGGGCGAGCCCGACGCTGCGCGGAGTGCTGTGGGACCTCGACGGGACGGTCGTCAACTCGGAGAGCTCATGGTTCGGGGCGGAGCGGACCCTGGCCGAACGCCACGGCGGCTCGTGGAGCGAGGCGCAAGGCATGGCGCTGGTCGGATCGGACCTGAGGGGGACGGCCCGGGCGCTTCAAGCGGTCGGCGTCGCACTCGAGACCGAGGCGTTGGTCAACGCCATGCTCGACCTGGTGATCGAGAACGTGATGGCGACCGAGCCCTGGCTGCCGGGCGTGGTCGACGCGCTGGCGGCGTGCCGCGCGGACGGATTGGCCTGCGCCCTGGTGTCGATGTCGTGGCGGCGCTTCACCCACGCTGTCGCAGCGCTGGCCCCAGGGGCGTTCACGGCGGTGGTCTCGGGGGACGATGTGACTCGGGGCAAACCCCATCCCGAGGCCTACCTGACCGGCGCGGCCGCCCTGGGGCTCGCGCCTGAGGAATGCGTCGCTGTGGAGGACAGCCCGACGGGCGTCGCGTCGGCGCTGGCCGCGGGGATCGGGACCGTGGTGGTTCCCGGAGCGGTCGCCGTCCCTGACGCGCCTGGCCTGGTCCGGGTGGCCGGCGCGGGCGCGATCGATCCGGCCTGGCTGCGGCGGACCCACCCGATCCTCCTGGCGGAGCTGCGGGCCGCGCGGCGCTAACTGTTCGGTGATCCCGCGAGATCCTCAGGGTACGGCGGGGGAGTCCCGCCGAACAGCGGGCACAGCGCCTGGAACGAGCACCAGCCGCAGAGCGTCCCCTTGACCGGCGGGAAATCATGGGCGGCGGCCATGCGGTGGATCTCGCGCCACATGCCCTCGACGCGCAGGCGGACCCGCTCCAGGTCCCCTTCCAAAGGGGTGGCGGCCACCTTGTCGCAGTTGCCGAGGAACAACAGGAGCACCTGGGCGGGGATCTGTCCCCTGGTCAGCCAGATGATCAGCGAATAGAAGCGGAGCTGGAACAGCATCTCGCCCTGGAAACGGGGCGCCGGCGACTTCCCGGTCTTATAGTCCACGATCCGGATCAGCCCGGATTCGGGCGCCACCTCGAGACGATCGATGTAGCCCCTGAGCAGCGGCCCGTCCTCCAACTGGGCCTCGACCAAGAGCTCCGTCGCCTCGGGGATCAACCGGGTCGGGTCCTCCAGGTCGAAATAGGTTCTGACCAGGTCACGGGCGCCGCTGACGAACGCCTCTTCGGTCAGCGAGCCGTCGGCGAAGAGCTGGTCCACGCGGCTGTCCTTCTCACGAAGACGCAGGTAAGACGGATCGACCAGACCCTGGGCGGCGCTCGCGGAGCGCTCCCAGCGCGGCAACGCGAACAAGGCCTCCAACACCAAGTGCACCAGCGAGCCACGCAGCGCGGCGGCGGATGGGCGCTCCGCCAGCCGGTCGATCGCGCGGTAGCGGTAAAGCAGGGGGCAGCGCGTGAAATCGGACGCCCGCGAGGGCGAGAGCGTGGTGATCGCCATACGTCCCACCCTAGGGGCGCCGCGGTTCGCGCCGCGGGGCGGACGGCGCCGCGCGGGGCGTGAGACGGCGGAGCACGCGGCGGTGGCGTCGGCGGCGCGGGGCGGACGGCGCCGTGCCGCGGGCGCCTGTGGATCGAGGCTAGGGTGGTCTCCCGTGAGCGAACCAAGCGGGGCGGCGCAGCGGCGGGGACCGTTCCGACCAGGCGACAAAGTGCAGTTGACGGACACGAAGGGCCGCCTCAACACGATCGAGCTCGCGGTCGGCAAGCTGTACCACTCGCACCGGGGATCGTTCGATCACGACCAGCTGATCGGCCAGCCGGAGGGCCAGGTGGTGGCGACCACGGGCGGCGACCAGTACGTGGCGCTGCGTCCGCTCCTGGCGGACTTCGTGCTTTCGATGCCGCGCGGCGCCACGGTGGTCTACCCGAAGGACGCGGGCCAGATCGTGCAGATGGGGGACATCTATCCGGGCGCGCGGGTCGTCGAGGCGGGGGCCGGGTCGGGGGCCTTGACCATGTCGCTGCTGCGGGCCTTGGGGGACCAGGGGCGCCTCGTCAGCGTGGAACGGCGCGAGGAGTTCGCGCGGATCGCGCGGGCGAACGTCGAAAGCTGGTTCGGCGGGGCCCACCCGGCCTGGGACCTGCGGGTCGGTGAACTCGCGGACGTGCTGGCCGCCTTCGAGCCGGGGGGCTGCGACCGCATGGTGCTGGACATGCTCGCGCCCTGGGAGAACATCGCCGCGGCCGCTCACGCGCTCAGCCCCGGCGGGGTGTTGATCGCGTACGTCGCAACCACCACCCAGTTGTCGCGCTTCGTGGAGTCGCTGCGGACGGACGGACGGTTCACCGAACCGGACCCTTGGGAGTCGACGATCCGCGGCTGGCACGTCGACGGCCTCGCGGTGCGTCCCGAGCATCGGATGATCGGTCACACGGGTTTCCTGGTCAGGACCCGGCGCCTCGCCGAAGGCGCGCGCGCCCCGGAGCGGCGGCGGCGCCCGGCGCCGGGCGCCCACGACCCTCAAGCGCTCGGCTGGAGCCCCGACGCCGCCGCCTGGACGCCGGAGGCGCTAGGGGAGCGGCAGGTCTCAGATCGGAAGCTGCGCCGGGTGGGCCGCGGCATCGGCCAGGCGGGCGAGGCGCCCTGAGCCGCTTCGGTACCCTGGTGCGGTGCCAGTTGAGATCGCCGCGTCCATCCTGTCCGCCGACTTCGCGAACCTGGAGACGGAGCTGCGGCGCGTCAGCGGCGCCGACTGGATCCACGTGGACGTGATGGACGCCCACTTCGTGCCGAACCTGACACTGGGGCCGCCTGTCGTCAAGCGGCTCGCCGAGGTCAGCCCGCGGCCCTTGGACGCGCATCTGATGATCGACGACCCGGACCGCTGGGCGCCCGTCTACGCCGAGGCCGGCGCCGCGTCTGTGACGTTCCACATCGAAGCGGCCAAAGCGCCGGTCCAGCTGGCCCGCGAGTTGCGGGCGCGGGGCGCGAAAGCCGCCGCCGCCCTCAACCCGGCGACCCCGGTCGAGGCTCTGGCGAATCTTTGGGACGAACTCGACATGGTCCTGATCATGTCCGTCGAGCCAGGCTTCGGCGGCCAAGAATTCATCGAACACACGGTCACGAAGATCCGCGAGGTGTCCGCCTTGATCGCCGGCCGTCCGATAAAGATCCAGGTGGACGGCGGGATAGACCGGTCCACGATCCGCCAAGTGGCCGAGGCTGGCGCGCGGGTCGCGGTGGCGGGCTCGGCGATCTTCGGGGCGCCGGACCCCGCCGGGGAGATCGCGGCTCTGCGCGCGCTAGCCGCCGAGACTCTTGCCGCGAGTCGGTACGCTGGTGCGGTGCCAGTTGAGATTGCCGTGCCACCCGAGTCCCTCAACCTAGCGATCATGGAGTCCTCCCACCGCGGGGAGCTGGCCCGTTGACCCCCGAGGCGGCGATGAACCGGGCGTTCGAGCTAGCCAGCCGAGGCCCGAAACACGGTC
>JAITLE010000154.1 GCA_031278075.1 Bifidobacteriaceae bacterium
CCCCGTCCGGCCCCGCCACCCGCTCAATGGCCCATGCCCAGGCCGCCGTCGACCGGGATCACCGCGCCCGTGACATAACTCGCGTCGGCTAGGAACAGGGCCGCCTGGGCCACGTCGCGCGGTTGGGCGAACCGGCCCGCCGGGATGCGCCGCAGGTAGTCCGCTCGGGTCGCCTCGCTGAGGGCCGCCGTCATGTCGGTCTCGACGAACCCGGGCGCGATCACGTTCGCGGTGATCCCCCGCGGCCCGAGTTCCCTCGCCAGCGCACGGGCCAGGCCCTCCAAGGCGGCCTTGGACGCCGCGTAATTCGCCTGGCCCACACCGCCCACAGCGGCGACCACCGATCCGATCAGGACGATCGCTCCGGAGCGGCGTGCCGCCATGGAGCGGGCGGCCCGGCGTGCCTGACGGAAGGTCCCCGCCACGTTGGTCTCCCACGTGGCGGCGAAGTCGGCATCGGACATCCGCAAGATCAGGCGGTCGCGAGTCATTCCGGCGTTGGCGACCAGCACGTCCAGTTTGCCGAACGCGGCCTCGGCCTGGTCGAAGGCGGCGGCCACCTGGTCCGCGTCTGTGACCGATCCGGTCAACGCGAGCACCCGGGGATCCGCCAGCCCTAGGCCGGCGCCGCTCCTGTCCAACGTCGACACGAAGTCGCCGCGCTCGAAGAACGCTTGGGCGATCGCTTGGCCGATCCCACGGCTGGCGCCGGAGACGAAGACATGTTTGGGCACTCTTGGACCTTACCTCCAACAACTCGCGGCACTGGGCAGGGCGTTCGTCAGCGTCGGCGGCGGGTTTTTGTCGATCGGCGACAGAGCCGGGCACGGATGCCTGCCGGCGGCGCGGGGCAGCCAGGTCAGGCCAGCTCGATCAGGTCCTCGTAGTCGGCGGACCAGAGGTCCTCGTCACCGTCCGGTAGGAGCAGCACGCGCTCGGGGGCGAGCGCCTTGACGGCCCCCGCGTCGTGGGTCACCAGCACCACGGCGGCCTTGACCTTGGCGAGCGCGGCGAGAATCTCCCGGCGGGAGGCGGGATCGAGGTTGTTTGTGGGCTCGTCGAGCAGCAACACGTTGGCCTGGGACACCACCAGCACGGCCAGCGCCAGGCGGGTCTTCTCGCCGCCGGAGAGCACCCTCGTCGGTTTGAACACGGCGTCGCCGGAGAACAGGAACGAGCCCAAGATCTTGCGGACCTCGGTGGCGTCCAGGTCCGGGGCGGCCGTGGCCATGTTCTCAAGGACCGTCCGGTCGAGGTCAAGAGTCTCGTGTTCTTGCGCGTAATAGCCGAGCTTCAGCCCGTGCCCGGGGACGACCCGGCCCGTGTCCGGCGGCTCGATTCCGGCCAGCAGCCGCAGCATGGTGGTCTTCCCGGCGCCGTTGAGGCCGAGCACCACGACCCGCGAACCCCGGTCGATCGCGAGGTCCACATCGGTGAAAACTTCGAGGGAGCCGTAGGACTTCGAGAGCCCCTCCGCCATCAGCGGCGTCTTGCCCGATCCGGCCGGGTCGGGGAAGCGGATCGCGGCGACTTTGTCGCGGCCCGCGTCGGCCGTCGTGGCGCCGATGAGGCGCTCGGCCCGTTTGAGCATGTTCTGGGCGGCGACCGCCTTGCTGGCTTTGGCGCGCATCCTGTTCGCTTGGGCGGTCAAGGCGGCGGCTTTCTTCTCGGCGCCGGCGCGCTCGCGGCGGCGGCGGCGCTCGTCGGTCTCGCGCTGCTCGAGGTAGGCCGCCCAACCGAGGTTGTATTGATCCAGTCGCTGGCGGCGGGCGTCCAGGTGCAGGATCCTTGTGACGCTGTCGGCGAGCAGGGCCGAATCGTGCGAGATCACCATGAAGCCGCCCGGATATGCCCTAAGGAAGTCCCTCAGCCACCGCACCGAGTCTTGGTCCAGGTGGTTGGTGGGCTCGTCGAGCAGCAGGACGTCTGCGCCCTGGAACAAGATCCTCGCGAGTTCGACCCGGCGGCGCTGCCCGCCGGACAATGTGCCGAGGGTTTGACCCAGCGCCCGTTGACTGAGACCGAGGTTCGCGGCGATGCGGGCGGCCTCCGCCCTGGCGCCATACCCGCCGGCCGCCTCGAACCGGGCCTCCAGCTTGGCGTACTGTTCGATTCCTCGCTCCATCAGGTCCGGGTCCGGGCTGGTCATCAGCTCCTGGGCCTGGTCCATTCGTTTCGCGAGCCGGTCGAGCCCGCGCGAGGACAAGATCCGGTCTGAGGCCGTCTGACCCAAGTCGCCTTCGGCCGGGTCTTGCGGCAGGTAGCCCACCGTGCCGGTCCGGTGGATCTGGCCGGCTGCGGGCTGGCGTTCCCCAGCGAGGACTCGCATCAGCGTGGTTTTCCCCGCCCCGTTGCGTCCCACCAGGCCGACCCGGTCCCCGGGCGCCACCCGGCAAGCCGCCTCCGCCACCAGGATGTCGGCGCCGGCACGCAGCTCAAGGGCGGAGGCGGAGATCACAGCGGCCAAGCCTATCCGCCGGCCTCGGGGCCGGTTGTCCACGTCGGCGCCGCGGCCCGGGTCGCGGAACTCTACACTTCTCGTCTCTGGCGGGAGAAGTGTAGGAATGGTGACGCCCGCTCGGATCGGGGTTCCGGGGGCCAGAGCCAGTGTGAGCCCCTGACCTGCGGAGACGTTTCCCTGGCGGGTTGGCGGTCAAGACGCGGGCCGTGATGCGGTTCGCGTATCTCTACACTTCTCGGTTCTGGCGAGAGAAGTGTAGGAATGGTGACACCCACCCGGATCGGGGTCCACTAGCCCAGAACCAGCGTAAGCCCCTGACCTGCGGAAACGTCCCCAGTGCGGGTTGGTGGTCAAGACGTGGGCCCGGGCGGGGGTCGCGGAACTCTACACTTCTCGTCTCTGGCGGGAGAAGTGTAGGAATGGTTACGCCCGCTCGGATGGGGGTCCCACGGGCCAGAACCAGCGTAAGCCCCTGACCTGCGGAGACGTGCCCCGGGCAGGTTCACGGTGACGGCGTGGGCCGGGGTGCGGGTCGCGGAACTCTACACTTCTCGTCTCCGGCGGGAGAAGTGTAGGAATGGTGACACCCGCTCGGATCGGGGTTCAGGGGGCCAGAACCGGCACAGGGCCCTGACCTGCGCAAACGCGTCCCGAGGGAGTTCGCGGTCAAGACCCTGGCCGCGGCGGGATCGCGGAACTCTACACTTCTCGCTCCCGACGGGAGAAGTGTAGGAATGGTCACACTGGTCAAGTCCAGTGGCGTGATGTGAGGGGGATCTCCTTCGCAGTTGTTTGTTTGGGTGGGTTGTTGGGGTCGGTGCCGGGGTCGGGTGGCCGGTCGGCTCGGGGCCGCAGGTCACGCCGCGGGGCGGATCGCTCAGGAGCGATCCGCCACCGCCACCAGCTCCACGTGGTGCGTCCCAGGGAACAGATCGAACGCGTCCAGGGCGGTCAACTCGTAACCGTCGCGCAGCAACGCGCCGAGGTCTCGCGCCAGCGCCGCCGGCTCGCACGCCACGTACACGATCCGCTCCGGCGCGGCCGCCGCCACCGCCTGGACCACACCGACGCCGGCGCCCGCCCGCGGCGGGTCCAAGACCACCACGTCCGGCCGGCCGCCGCCCAGACCGCGCCGCAGCGCAGCCGCGACATCCGCGGCGTGCGCCCCGCCCAGCCGCAGCCCCGCGTCCCGCGCATTCGCCCGTAGCGCCCCGACCGCGCGCCGCTCCCCTTCGACGGCGGTGACCTGCGCGCCCGCGGCCGCCAACGGCAGCGTGAACAGTCCCGCGCCCGCATAGAGATCCCAGACCCGCGCGCCATCGAGCTTCCCCCACGGCACGGTCCCGTCTGAGTCGCCCCGCGCCCAGTCTGCCTCGCCTGCGGCTTCGCCGGGCAGCTGGGCGGAGTGGCCGCGGCCGCCGTCCGCCGCGCCGCGCGCCCTGCCGACGCTCCCCACCAGGTGGGCGTCACGCGACTCGCCACGGGCCCAGCCCAGCGCGGCGTTCAGCACCAGTTCGGCCAGCAGCGCGGGCGCGGCCCGATGCAACTGCCAGAACGCCGCGGCTGGCAGCTCGTAGGCGAAGTCCTCGCCGGCCACGGTCACGATCTCGCGCCGGATCGCCTCCGCCGGCCGGCCGTCGACCAGCCACAGCGCCTCGGAGGCGGACGGCGCGACCGCCGTCACCGTGCTACCCGGCGCCCAATGGCGCTGGAACAGGCCCAGGTCCGCGATCGCGTCGACCGCGAGAGGCATCGACTCAAGCGGTGTCACCTCATGGGACCGGGCGCGGCGCATCCCAGCCCGACCCGTCGAGTCCACCGCGAGCTCGATCTTCGTCCGCCAGCCGAGCGTCCCCGCCGGGGAATCCTCTCCCCCGACGGCGCGCACCGCAAACGGCCGCTTCACACCGCCGAGATGCCTCAGCAGCTCCGCCGCGACATCGCCCTTCGCGGTCCGCGCGGCCGCCGGCCGGACGTGGCCCATGTCCGTCGCCCCGAGCGCCGCGCCGGCGGGCCAGGGCGGCGCCACTCTCTCGGCTGACGGCTCCAGCACATGCTCGACCATTCCGCGGCGGTACCGTTTACGCTCCTCGACGATCCGGACTTGGACCCGTTCACCTGGGATGGCCCCGCTCACGAACACGACCGGCCCCTCCGCTGGGCGGGACGCGCAGATCCCGCCGTTCCCCCAGGGCCCCGCCACCAGCTCGACCAGCGGCCCAACGCCCACGCCGCCCCCAGGTGCGGCCGTGGGCCGCGACAGCCCGCCCCCGCCCGCGCCGCGACCGGT
>JAITLE010000228.1 GCA_031278075.1 Bifidobacteriaceae bacterium
TGAGCAATGTCACAGTCTTTGGCGGCGCGGCGCGGGCCGAGCTGAAGGGCTTAGGTGAGGGGAGGCGTGAGTTTTAACACTGTCCGGGGCGCAGGCTGAGTCCGCTGCGCCGGGAGCGGGGCGAGACCGCGCCTGCCGTCTGGCGGAGATGGACCTTCTCACAGTGTCGGCGCCGCCATGTAGCGTTCAGGTCATGAGCGAAACTGACGGGCTTTGGCCACCCTTGGCGCGGCAGAGCAAGGCGGCCCAACAGCGCGTCGGCGTCCTGTGGGGCAAGTCTGGGGATCGTTTCGGCGGATTCGCGCTCCTCTTAGGGCACTTGTTGGACAGCGCGGCCGTCGGGGAAGCGATCTGGGATTCGTATCTGAGCCCAGTGACACGGGCGGGTCTCGACCGCGTCGCGGACGGCCGGGGGAGGGCCCTTTTCGCGCTTCTGTGCGGGATTCACGACATCGGCAAAGCGACGCCGTCCTTTCAGAGCAAGGTTGGTCCCTTGTGGGACGCGGTGGCCGCACAGGGATTGGACGTTCCCAAGCTGACCGGAGCGGCCGCGAGGGTTGGTCATGCTGACGCGGGCGGGAAGATCATCCACGAGATCGCCGGCCGTGTGGGCTGGTCGCGGGATGCGGTGGAATGGGTGTGGCCGATCGTCGCGGGGCACCACGGGGTGATTCGGCGGGGGTCTGAGGTCCATAGGAAGCGCGACGGCGTTCCCGCGGCGGCGCTCGGCTGGGACACGAGTCCGACGGCCGAGGCGCCGTGGGCCGAGATCCAAATCGTCTTGCTCGATCTGGTGGCGCAAGCGGTCGGCTTCGCGGACTTGGCCGACGCGGCGCCGAGTCGCACACCCGCCAAGGGCGTGCAACTTGCTCTGTCTGGTCTGGTGATCATGGCTGACTGGGTCGCCAGCAGTGATCTCTGCCCGGACAAGGCCGCCACGCTCGAGGACTTGGTGATGGCACGGTCACGCCACAGGGGCCGGGCGGCGTGGCGCCGGCTCGAGCTGGCGGGAGGTTGGGATGTCTCCGCCGAACGCCCGGCGGATCTGTTCGCCCAGCGATTCGGCTGCGCGCCTCGCCCAGTTCAGGAGGCGGTCGGGCTCGTGGTGTCCGAGATGCCGGCGCCGGGCCTCGTCATCGTCGAGGCCCCAATGGGCGAGGGGAAGACGGAAGCCGCCTTGGCCGCCGTTGAGATCGCCGCGCACCGTTGGGGATTCGGCGGGCTGTTCGTTGGCATGCCGACACAGGCGACCAGCGATCCGATGTTCGCGCGTGTCCACAACTGGAGCCGCAGCCTAGGCGGCGCCATCCAATTCGCGTTGAGCCACGGTAGAGCCAGGTTCAACCCGCTTTGGCGGCGTCTGTCGCGCAACCTGGGGCCGGTGGAGATCTGGAGCGACTTAGACGAGGCGCCGGGCGGTGGACCGGAGCCCTTCGGCGAAGTGGGGCGCCTGTTCTTCGGGCGGCGACGCTCGCTGCTCACAACGATTTGCGTTGGGACGGTGGACAACCTGTTACATGCGGCGACTCGGACTAAACGCGTCGCCCTGCGCTTCGCGGGCCTGGCCGGCAAGGTCGTGGTGCTGGACGAGGTCCATTCGTATTCGATCTACACGGCGGAGTTCCTGCAGGAATCGCTCCGTTGGCTCGGCTCCGCGGGCTGTCCCGTGATTCTCTTGACCGCCACGCTGCCGCCGGAGTTGAAGGAAAGCCTCCTGCGCGCGTATTCGGATGGCGCGGCGGGGATCCGCACAGCGTCAACAGCGCCTTCATCCGAGGCGTACCCGCTGGTGACATGGGCTTGCCCCGGGCCAGATGGTTCCGTCCTGAGAGGCGAAGCCGCGGCCAACAGCGCTCTGCGTCCGCGGCGAGTCGCGATCGAGGTGCTGCAAGACGAACCAGGCGACGGCAGGTCTTCTGGGGCTCAAGCGGATCTCGCCGCGCTTGTGGGGCCTGTGTTGGCCGGTGGCGGCCGGGTGCTCGTGGTGTGCAACACTGTCGGCCGGGCGCAGGCCGCGTATGCCGCGCTCCGCGGCCGGTTCGCCGGAGCGGTCGAGTTGTCGCACGCGCGATTCACCGCGGGAGAAAGGGAGCGAAGGTCCCGCCGGATCGTGGAGCGGCTGGGGGCAGCGGCGGCCGCGCGAAACGAGCCGCACGTGATCGTCGGCACTCAAGTGCTGGAGCAGTCGCTGGACATCGACGCCGACCTTGTGGTGACCGACCTCGCGCCGATGGACCTGCTGCTCCAACGGATCGGATGGACGCACCGCCATCCGGCGAGGGACCCGCACCGGCCGGCGGTCGCGAAGACCCCTCGCGTCGTGGTCACCGGCGTGCGCTGGGGAGAGGATGGCACGCCGCTCTTCCCGCGGGGCGTCGACAAGATCTATTCTCCCGATCTGCTTCTGCGCACTGCCGCGCTGATCCGCCGCGACATCGCGTGCGGATGGGAGCTGCCGAGCGACATCCCGGGGCTGGTGGCCAGCACGTATTCGGACGATCCGGCGGTGATTCCCGCGGAATGGGTCGGGGCGGACGCCGCCCTGCGGCGTGCCGCGCGGATGGAACGCGACGTCCGGCGGCAGAAGGCGCGCCCGCACCTGCTCGGTTTCGAGAGCGGGCTCGGGAAGGTGGGCCTCGACGGGTTGCACAGTTACGGGGCGGGGGAGTTGAGCGACGATGACGCGGCCTCGGCCGTTGTGCGGGACGGGCCGGAGAGCGCGGAGGTCGTGTTGGTGCGGTGTCGCGGCGCGGACTGGCACACGCTCAGCGGGCGGCGCCTGACTCGAGGGCGCGTCCCGGTGGACGATTCCGACCGGGCGATCGAAGAGGCGTGCTCTTCGTTGGTGCGCCTGCCTCCTTGGGACGCTCTGACGCGGGCGGCGCTCGCATTGCGGCCGCCTGGAGTGTTCGAGTCCGATCCGGACTTGGGCGGCCTGCGGGTGCTCCCACTCGAGGAAGACGGCACGGCGAGGATAGGCGGCGCGATCATCCGCTATTCCGACGAGTTGGGGCTTCTGGTCTCACCGCTCCGACAGCAGCGAAGGTGAGATATCGCGATGCCGACGATCACTCAGCGGGAGACGCGTGAAGCGCCCCACGCGGCCGGGGCAGATGGAGCCGCGGCCGCATGGCGACTCATATTCCCTAAACGAACTGTCGCTCACGTGTTTACTTTTCCGACGGAATGCTCCAAGCTCTTCCAGGACGACCCGTCACGGCGAGGCCGCCTCCCGATCGACCCCGGAGACAGACGCTATGAGTGAAAGCGAAGACCCAATACGCTACCGCCTCGATCAGCTACCCGCGGTCGCGGTGCGTTGGCGGCCGGGGGCCGCTGGACCGCCCGCCGTGTCGTTGCGCGACGCTTTAGTCAGAGCGCACGAGATAGCGGGGCTGACAGCCGAGCCCTTGGGGCTGGTGTCGTTGACCACTCGAGTGTTGACACCGCTGGTCATCGACGTGTTCGGTTTGCCCGTCGATCTTGACGCGTGGGCGGAGCGCTGGGAGGCCGGCGCCTTTGACGCCGAGGCCGTGGACCGGTACTTCGCCGAGCACGGTGGCCGGTTCGACCTGTTCTCACCCACTTGCCCGTTCGACCAGGTCGCAGGTCTACGGACCGTGAATGATGAGACCAAGCCATCGGCGGTGCTCGACCCCTGTCTGCCCACAGGGAACAACGTCCCTCTGTGGTCCGCGCGGACCGAGGCCAACCCTCCCGCCCTCACGCCGGTGGAGGCGTTCACGGCGCTTGAGATGGCCCATGCGTTCGACACCGCGGCGATCAAGAGTGGCGCCGTGGGCGATCCGAATGTGCGCGGCGGCAAGACGACTGGCAACCCGGTCGGGACGCTTGGCGCCATCGGGCTCGTCATGCCTAGCGGGCGGACACTCTTCGAGACCTTGCTGCTCAATGTGCCGACCTTCGCCTCGCTCGCCGACGCGTGGTCGGGGCGGGAGGACATGCCTCATTGGCGGCGGAGCCCTGCCACCGCCGAGTGGGCTGCCCATGCCACTGCCGCGGGGATCCTTGAGCTGTACACGTGGCAATCGCGGCGCGTCCGGCTGATCCCAGAGCGGGACGCCGCGGGCGCGATCACGGTCCGACGAGCGGTGTTGACCGCGGGGGACAGGCTGGACCAGATTCCGCCGTGGGACCCGCGGACCCAGTTCCGTGACCGTGAGAGACCCGCGGCGGGACAAAGCCTGCGCATGCCGATGCGCCACTATCCCGGCAGGACCGGGTGGCGCGGGCTCTCGTCGTTGCTGGCCACACAGATCCAGACCGCCGATCCGCGCAGGACGATGACCGCGCGCATGCTGGTGCAGCTCGGAGAGGCGTTTGACTTCGGCATCCTCGAGTCCGGGTATCCGTTGGACGTGGTGACGGTGGGCGTTGAATACGGCAACCAGTCAGCTGTCGTCGAGAGCGTCATCGCCGAGAACATGCCACTGCCGGTGCGGGTGCTGGCGGCCGACGACAACTTGCGCCGAGCGGTCTTGGACGCGGCTGAACAAGGGGAAAAGGTCAGGGACGCGCTGAACCGGTTGGAGGGGAACATTCGAGAGGCGGCCGGCGGGGCACGGCTCCCGTGGGAGAAGGGCGATCACAGCGGCGACCAAGTCGTGGCGCTGCTGGGGCAAGAGATGCGGTGGCTGCTGGTGTCTTTACGCTCGCGGGCGAACGAACTCCACGAGATCCAACGTGCTTGGGAGCGGTCAGCCTGGGACATCGCGTCCAGACGCGGCGAGGAGTTGTTGGCAGCGGCCGAGCCGTCGTCCTTCGTGCGGATGAGAGGGACCGGCGGGGCGTACAACGTCGCCGTCGCGGCCGGTTGGTTCTATGGCGCTTTGCGAAAGGCGCTGCCGCTCGCGAACGAATCGAAGGAACAAGATAGGAACGGAGAAAGCGATGAATGAGTCGAACCAAGACGTCGCAGTGGCAAAAGCGATCCCCAAGCAGGCTCATTTTTGGCAGCAGTTTTCGGCTCGCCGGCCAGGGGAGGAAGGCGGGGAGAGACGCCAGCCGAGCGGAGCCCACCTGGCCGCGCTGCGCCGAGGCGCCGGCCGGGTCGCTGGCTCGGTTCCAGCCATGTGGCCGCTGTACACCGAACTCACGGGATCAACCGGCGCCATCACACCCCGGCTGCGCGCGGAACACCACGCCCTGGTGCTTTACGGGTTTCACCAACAATCGCAGCAGCGCGCGATGCACGTGCCAGGCGTGTCAATCGGGGCGGCCGCCGGCGCCCTGATAGCGACCGATTCGTATTCCGGCGCGGCGGTGGGCAGACGGTTCTCCGCGGCGGCGACGACTGACGCAGTGGACGAGCTCGCGGTGTTGCTGCGAGGCTTGGTCACCCAATTTCGGAACGAGGGCATAGGCATCGACTACGAACTCTTGTTCCAGCATCTCGTGAGTTGGCAGTATCCCGACTCGCGCGCCCGCGTCAGGCGGCGCTGGGGTGGGGACTATTTCAAGGCCCACATCCCACAGACCGACCCGCCGCGTTCCTGAACGCATGTCCGAAAGCACAAGCACCCCCACGACTAGGAGTCCTAAATGACACAACGACGGCTGTACGCCGACTTGCACATCATCCAGTCCCTCCCTCCCAACAACCTGAACCGGGATGACACTGGGAGCCCGAAGACAGCGATATACGGCGGAGCGCGGCGGGCGCGAGTCTCGTCACAGGCCTGGAAACGCGCCGCAAGGGTTTCCTTCTCGGGCGGTCAGGAGCCTGACTTGCGCGCTGTGCGGACTCGACGGCTCCCCGAGCTGCTCGCCGAGCGCTTGTCGGCCCGGGCGGGGCTCACGCCCGAACTGGCGGCGCGCGTCAGCGCCATCCTGATGGACCAAGTGGTCAAGGAGAAGGCTGACAAGAAGCGGTATCTGATCTTCTTCGGGATGCCGCAGCTTGACGCGGTGGTGGACGCGGTGACCGCGTTGAACCTACCGGATGACGCAAGCCAAGGGGATCTGCGAGAAGCTCTCAGCGAGGTTCGGCTGGACGACTCGTTGGCCAGCGGGCATCCCGTGGACGTCGCACTGTTCGGCCGCATGGTGGCGGACCTCGCGAAGATCAACGTCGACGCGTCCGCGCAAGTGGCGCACGCGCTGTCGACACACGCTGTGGAGATCGACTTCGACTACTTCACAGCAGTCGACGACGAGAACCCGCGGGAGGACACCGGCGCAGGCATGATCGGCATGGTGGAGTTCAACTCGGCCACCTATGACCGATACGCCTCAGTCGGCGTGCATCAACTAGCCGACAACCTGTCGGGATCGTGGGAGGCCGCGGTAGAGGCTCTCGACTCGTTCGTCGCAGCCTTCACCTTGTCTATCCCGCCTGGCCATCAAACCTCCTTCGCCCACAGGACCCGCCCAGCGCTGGTGGCCGTGGTGCTACGCGAAGACCAGCCAGTGAATCTTGTCTCGGCGTTCGAAGCGCCGGTCGGCGGCGACCGCGGTGTCGTGGCCCAGTCCATCGCCCGGTTGGTTGAGACGTTCGCCTCAGAACGCGACCGCTGGGGAGACCGCCCCGTGGCGACCTTCGCCTCCATCGCCGCGCCCTTCGTCGACCAACCGACGCTCGACGCCGCAGAGAAGGCGTTCGGGCCGAACCTCGCTTTCGCGGATCTGCGGGAGTCTCTCAAGGCCGCCGTCTCAGGGCTGAGCTGAAGATGGGCGACCAACCAGCGATCCTTGCCTTGAGGCTCGCCGGACCGCTCCAAGCCTGGGGGAGACCCAGCGAGGCGAACCGTCGCGAAACTGCGAGCGCGCCGAGCAAGGCCGGCATCGTCGGCTTGCTTGCCGCGGCCCGAGGCATCCGACGGTGGGAACCGATCGACGACTTGGTGGGCCTGCGGCTCGGCGTGAGGATCGACCAGCCCGGCCTGTTGCTGCGCGACTATCACACGGTCTCCGAGTCGGTCTCCCACCTGCCGCTTCTGTCCGTGGCAGTCGACGCCAAGGGACGTCAGAGGCGGACAAGCCCGAAGAAGTTCACGGGCGTGACACAACGGTTCTACCTCCAAGATGCGGTTTTCGTTGTCTGCGTGCAGGGTGTCTCTTCCTTGATCGGTTCCTTGGCCGATGCCGTCGCGCGCCCGGCCTTTCCTCTGGCGCTTGGCAGGCGCTCTTGTGTCCCCACTCAGCCGATCCTGCTCGGACCGTCCGCCACGGATCGCGTGTGGCACGGTTCCTCTCTGCTCGAAGTGCTGTGCCGTGTGCCTTGGCAGGGGTGGACGAAGGATCGGGTGTCGTCCGGCGATGACGTTTGCCGCCGCGTGCCGGCTGTTGTCGACGCCGATGTCGCTCCTGAAGGGTACGTCGAAACGGTCAATGACGTCCCCACGTCCTTCGACCAGCGGAATCGGACCTTCGGCTATCGGGATGTGAGCCACATCTGGGTAGATGTCCCAGCAGCGCCGGACTCCAAGCCGGCCGCCGTTCATGGATTCGCATACTTGGGAGGGAGTTGACATGCCTTGGCTGTCTGATGTGCCCATCAATCCGCTTCGTCGGCGCGGTCGCGAGATGTTGGCGAACCCTCATGTGACCCATGGAATGGTTTGCCAAGCCCTGGCGGACCCTGTACGTCAGCGGACGCTGTGGCGGTTTGAGCTCGATCCGCGGCGCGCACATTTGATCGTCCTGACTGAATCGAAGCCGTCGTGGGCCCACGTGATCGAGTCCGCGGGTTGGGAGGACGCCGACGGGGCAGAGGCTCGGATCGCCTCCCTCGAGCCGCTCCTCGCGCTCGTGGTGTTGGGCAGGCAGTTTTCCTTCAAGGTTTGCGTCAATCCAGTGTCCGCGACACAGAAGCCGGAAGGGGCGGCCCTGGCATCCCGGATTGAACGGGCCCGCGCAGAATCCGGCGGCAGAGTCCGAGGTGCTCGTGTGGCGCAGAGAACAGCCGCTCAGCAGACGAACTGGTTCCTCGCGCGGGTTGCGGGCTGGGGCTTCAAGATCCCTCCGGTGGAGGGCCCGCTGGTCGAATCCGGCGCGCCGGATCTGATTCTCGGAGCGCGTCGGACTATGACGTTTTGGAAGGGAGGCTCCGCGCCGGTCCCTGTCACGCTTTCTACGGCCACTTTCACCGGGCGCCTCGAGATCATCGACCCGGTGTTGTTCCGAACTTCTCTCCTCGAGGGAATCGGCCGGGCTCGCGCGTACGGGTGTGGGCTGATCACGTTGGGACCGCCGAACGAACCCAGCAGCCTTGATGGCTGACCCGTGGTGGCGCACGACGCCGTTGGATCTTCAACGCGTCTCCGACAGGATTTCTTCGCTTTACGTTGAGCGTTGCCACATCGATCGCGACGAGAACGCGGTCGTCGTGGTCAATCGGCGCCGTGCCGTCCGGGTGCCAGCGGCCATGCTGGCGACGTTGCTTCTCGGCCCGGGAACACGTGCCACTCACGCGGCCATCACCCTGCTGGCCGACTCGGGCACCGCCGTCTGCTGGGTGGGGGAGCGCGGTGTCCGCTTCTATGCGGCAAGCGTCGGGACCGCACGGGGATCGGCCACGCTCCAGAAACAAGCGTGGCTGGTGACGCGGGCAACTGAACGTCTGAGGGTGGCCAGGTCCATGTATCAGATGCGCTTCCCGGGCGAAGACGTGTCCGAATTGACGATGCGGCAATTGCGGGGCAGGGAGGGCGCGAGGATTCGTGCTGTTTACCGCGAGCATTCCAAGCGCACTGGTGTCGCCTGGACGCGCCGTGAGTACAAGCCTGGGGAGGCATTCGCCGCCGGCGACGATGTCAATCGTCTGCTTTCGGCCGGCAACGCCTGCCTCTATGGGCTTTGCCACGCCGCGATCGTCGGCATAGGCGCAAGCCCTGGGCTCGGGTTCGTCCACGTCGGGAGCGCTGTCTCGTTCGTCTTGGACGTCGCGGACTTGTACAAGACCGAATCCTCTATCCCATTGGCTTTCGACCTGGCGGCCTCCGGCGCCGTAGACGAGCGAGACATGCGACTGGCCATCCGTGATTACGTGCGGTCCAGCAAGCTTCTGGCTCGAGCCGTCGCGGATATCCAAGCCCTGTTGGATGTCGACCCTAAGGCGGCAGGCGCTGATCTGAACGAGTTGTGGGACGACGGCGACGCGACAGTGCCGGGTGGAGCCAACTGGTCGCCAGCAAGTCCCGCATACGCCGAGATCGTGGACGACGACGACGCCGTCTCACCGTACGGTCTGGCGGAGGAAATCTCATGACGGTTGTGGTGCTGATCGCCGCGCCGCCGGGCCTGAGGGGACACCTGACCAG
>JAITLE010000222.1 GCA_031278075.1 Bifidobacteriaceae bacterium
CCGGGCGCCCGGAGTTGACGCCGGGGGCGGTCCCGGCAACCCGCCCGATCCCGGCAACCAGCCCGGTCCCGGCAACCAGCCCGGTCCCGGCAACCAGCCCGGTCCCGGCAACCAACCCGGTCCCGGCAACCCGCCGGGTCCCGGCGACGCACCCGGTCCAGGCAACCCGCCCGTTCCCGGCAACCAACCCGGTCCCGGCAACCCGCCGGGTCCCGGCGACGCACCCGGTCCAGGCAACCAGCCCGGTCCCGGCGACCAGCCCGGTCCCGGCAACCAGCCCGGTCCCGGCGACCAGCCCGGGCCCGCCAACCCGCCGCCCGGCCCAGCTCAGCCAGCGCCCAGCGGCCCACCGCCCCGCAACAACCCAGCCAACCCAGCCAACCCGGCCGCATCCCAAACCGGGTTCGACGACGACCTATAAGGAGAACCACCCACCATGTCCAACAGCTCAATCTCAACAGCCAGCTACAGAACCGCCGCCGGCGCCACCAGGGTCAAAGCGGCGCTTCCCCCGCGCTACCGCCAAAGCAGGGCGGTGGCAGCTGGGATGACCTCTGCCGGCCTAAAACAAGTGTCTCGAACACCAGCCGTCACCCAGCCCAAGAAGATGCCCGCGTGGGTCAAGGAGCTCACCGCCGACATCCAGGCCGAGCTACTTGATCCGGCCACCCGCCTGAACGCCATCGCCGAGATAGCCCAGCCCCTCGAACTGGCCGAGACAGCCGCCACCACCACCGCCGTCACCGAATCCCTGGACGCCGAGGGTTTCATGACCCGGATGATGATGGACGGCGGTGTCGGCTTCGTGGAAGGCCGCCGGGGAAACGAGACCATACTCGTCGAAGTCCAAGGCGCCCGGATCGAACGCGACCGGGCGGGCCTCGACGACGAGACGTGCACGGCATCGGACACCGCATTCGAAACGCAAATGGCGGCGCGCGGGTTCCACCTGGTGACAGAACACGTCACCGAGCATCGCAACGTCCCCGGTGGCGCGTTGATCCGCGCCGCCGCGCGGCAGAACCGCCGCAACCTCGCCGAAGGGGCGGCTAAGGCGCGTCGCGTCGCGAATCCTGGCGCGGCGCCGGCGCGGAGGGTGGTGGCCTGATGGCGCCCAAACCGAGGACGCTGCGCCTCTTCGACGACCTCGACGCGGCCCGCACCCAAAAGGCGGTGGTCGCGCTGACCGGCGCCGGCGTCTCTGACATTCTTCTGTTGGAGGACGGCAGAAAGACACAAATCCTGAAAGCGCTGGCCGCGTACGCGGAACAGCGTGGAATGCAGACAGTCCACTATTCCCAAGGCTGGGGCGTCGAATACATCATGGCCCGCGGCGCCTCGGACCAAAAAGGCGAGGCCCCGGGCCGGAGGCTGATGAACACCGACGAACAGTTTGCCGCGTTGATCGACCATCTCCGGAACTCCGAGGCAGCCACCCTGGTGATCCTCGACTGGGTGGACATCTTGCTCCAAGACGCCGGCTCGGTCTCAGACGCGCAAGCGGTGATCATCCAACGCCTCGCCGCCCTTCCCGGAGACGGCCTGTTCCGCAACCACCGGCACCTCATGGTGATGCTGGTGCGCAACGGCCAACTCAACCGACGGCTCAGCGAATTCCCGGGCGTGGTCTCGGTCACCCTGCCCATTCCTGACGAGGAAGAGCGACACATCGCGATCAACCAGATGGTCGCTGACCCTCATAACACGCTCCGGCTGGACCCGACGTTCAGTCCGGAGCGCGCCATCCGGTCCTCCGGCGGCCTGTATCTCGACGATTTGACCCGGTTGCGGGATTTATCCGCCACCACGCCGATCACCGAGCAACTGTTGGTCGAACGGAAGAACGCCGCGATTCGCCGCCAGGGCGGGGACACGCTGATGGTCCACGACACGGCCGGATATGGCCCCGACCGGATCGCGGGCATGCACGGCCTGAAGCTGGCGTTGACCGACATGGAATCCGCGGGCGTGAGACAGCCCCGGATTCTGTTGGCCGGCCCCGCCGGCTGCGGCAAGAGCACAGCTCACCGCTTCGTGGCCAACCATCGTGGTGAACCCGCGGTCGAACTCGACCACGTTCGCGAACGCTGGGTCGGCGCGTCCGAGGAAAGAATGGATCAGGCGTGGCAAACCGTTGAGGCGCTTTCCCCTGTGTGTCTATTCCTCGACGAATGCGAAGCCGAATTGGGCCGCCGTTCTTCCACCGGCGGCGACGAAAGCCGAACCGACTCGAGCCTCCGCTCCAAGATGTTCAACCACCTCGGAGACACCGGCACCCAAAACAACGGCTCGGTCATCGCCGCCACAAACCGAATAGACCTGATGGACGAAGCTGCGGTCGATCGTTTCACCGTGGTGCCGGTCATTCATCCCGTCGGGGACGAATGCGTCGAAATCATGTCGATTCAAGCCGCCCGCTCGAATCGCCGCCTAGATTTCGATTCGGTGAAAAAGGCCATGGCTGGCGCGGGCACAATGTCGGGCCGCCAACTGGTGCGCTTGCTCGACCGCGCAGCCGTCCACGCGGGCCGCCGCGGCTCCACCGTCATCGAAGGCGCCGACGTCGCCAACGCCCTGGCCGAGTCCATGTATCGGCTTTCGGCCGGAGAGGTCTTTCAAGCCATGCTCGCCATCCGCCACACATCGTTCACGCCGTATTTGCCGTGGAACGCGGCAGCGGCGCGGGGTCAAGAAAGGCGTTGGCCGGATTACATGGACGGCCTGGTGAACCCGGACGGGAGTCTTTGGCTCGACCAGCTGGACGCCAAGCTCGACGAACTCGTCAAAGCAGGTGCACGATGACGACCGCTCACCCCGACGCCGTATGGCTCAGTCAGGTCGCAGGGGGCCTTGAGCGTTACCGCGCGCACCCGGAGTGGCTGGCCTCGCCGACCAGTTCCGTCACCGGCGGTGGCGCCATCCAAGCCGCCGAAGACCGTTTCGCCGCGCATGTGGGGGTGGCCGACGCGGTTCTGATGCCGTCCGCGACCTACGCCATGAGCGCGGTGCTGCGGGCGGTGGGTGTCGGGCCGGGGGATGAAGTCATCGTGCCGGAACTCGATTGGTGCGCCAATTGGGCAGCGGTCACAGCCGTCGGGGCGCAGCCGGCGCCGACCGGCGTGGAACCGTCGACGCTGACCCTTGCGCCCGAGGCCGTCGGCCGCGCCATCACAGCCAAGACCAAGGCTGTGATAGCGACGCACATCCACGGCGTCCCGGCGGACGTGGACGGCATCGTCCAGCAAACTGGCCTTCCCGTGATCGAAGACCTGACAGGGGCTTTCGGCGCCACGTTGCGGGGCCGGCCAGTGGGCGGCTTGGGGCACGCGGCGGTGTTGTCCCTGGGGCCGGGCAAGGAGATCGACTGTGGCGAAGGCGCGGTCGTCTTCACAGGCGAGAGCGCGCTGTGGGAACAGCTCATCGCGACCACCACGCACCCGGTTCGCCAAGCGCTGAGCGGGCTCCGGTCCACGGCGTTTGGCGAGTTCAGCGTCCGGGTCCATCCGCTCGCGGCGGTGCTGGCGCTAATCGGCCTGGATGGCTGGGACGCGACCGAACGGCGCGAACGCTCACGCGCCGCTGTGACGGCGGCGCGCCACGCGGGCCTCCATCCGCTGGTCGGGGGCCCGGAACGGCAACTCGCGACCGAGTGGATTCCGATCCGCTCGGGGACGGGCGGCGGCCTCGCCGACTTCGCCACTCGCCGGTCCGGGGCGCGGCTGCTGACCGCGGGCGGCGACTTCGCTCCGGTCGCCGACATCCAACTCGTCAATCCGGTCTCAAGGAAGGAGCGAACATGCCCGGGATGATCCCCCGCGGCATTGCCCCCAGCAGCCGCGCCGCGCGGGGCCTCATCACGCCCACACCGGGGCAGGAGCTGGTCCTCAACCCGCGGGCGCGGCGCTTCTTCCTGGCGGTGGGCGCCATCGTGTTAGTTGTCGCGGCGATGGGGGTCAGCGCGGCGACCGGCCACATGAGCTTCGCCGTCCCCGCGATGTTCCGCGCGGGCGGCGCCGAACAGCCTCAGCCCGCGGACCTGGGGTTGATCGATGTGCAGCCCGCGGGCGGCGCCGCGAACGGCGCGCTGACCGGTTCTCTGCCCGAAGGCTACTGGTTCTCGTACGACGACGGCGACGAGCCGATTCTGGCCGACGCTTGCGAGACCGTCACCTACCGGTTCGTCCCGGACGGGATGCCGCCGGGGGGCGATTCCGTCGTGGCCGAGGGGATCGCGGAGGTGGCCGACCTGACCGGCCTCAGCTTCGCGGAAGCCGGCGCCACACACGGTCCCGGTCTCGCCATCGAGATCGCCTATAGCGGCGAAGCGGACAACCCGCGCCTCGCGGGTGCTCCCGTCGCCGTGGCCCATACCGTCGCCAGCGGTTCGCTGGGGCGACGCACCATCACCGAGGCGTCCATCGCCTTAGAGACCGAGTGGTTCGCCGACGTGATCCCCGTGATGCGTGAACTCGCCGTCCAAGTTGTCACCCATGAGTTGGCGCACGCTCTGGGGCTCGGCCATCAAGAAGACGACGCGTCGTCGATCATGTATCCGCAGACGGGAGCCACCACGCCGAACGATGCCGACCGGCAGGCCTTTCGCGCCCTCAACGCGGGGTGCGACACCGGTTAAGAATCGCCCACTCTCGAGACTAGGAAAGGAGGTGAGAAGTATGGCATTCGTCCCTCCGGCGACTCAGGCCGCGGACTATTCCATAGTCCGCGACGCCGAACAATACAGGAAGCAAGAGGAGGCCGAGCGTAAGCGCCGCGAAGAGCAGCTGCGCCGCAGCCTCGACGCGGAACGCCGCCGCAAGCTGTCTGAGACCAGTCAGAAGCGCTGACGCGTGGCGCCGGCGTCCGTCGAACCGTGTGGCTCGGCGGACGCTGGCGCCCGCGCCTCGCCCGTCTGGTGATCCGTCAGATCGGATTCCGCGGGGTGCGCGCCTCGCGTGCCAAGGCGTCCAGCGACGCCTCGACGCTCGAGTCCTGGGCGCTGTTCGCCCGTTGGATGTTCGCCACGATCTGATCCGCGAAGGCGGTGACCGACGCCTTCACCGCGGCGGTCCGCTCCGCACGCTTATCCCACAGGTGAGGCGCCCGAACAATGTCGAGGTAATATTTCGGCCCCAAGACGGCCAAGACCTTCGCCAATTGCTGGCGATATTCCGCCTGGGCGACTGCTAGTTCGTCGTCTGGGCCCTTTTCGCCGAGCCGCCGGAACAGTTCTGATGTGTCCGCTGCGATGCGGGCGATGGTTTCCGCCATCTCCAGCGCCTCGGCGTTCGCTGGTTTCGCCGACCCGATCTCCAGGTAGGTCTCTCGCAGGCCGGTGAGCTCGGTGATGAGTCCCGTCACGCCCGCACCGGCGCAAGCGGGCACACACGGGACCGAGGGGCGCCGCTTGCGGCGCCAGCGAAGACCCCGTGGCGCGCTTTCCGCCTGTGCGGACGTGCCGGCTGCGCCGGGCGCGCCGGGCGAACTGCCTGGCGCGGCCCTCGGGGATCTGGTGGACCGCCGCTGCCCCGGCCCCGGCGCACGCGCCGACAGCTGCCGAAACACCATCATTTTGGTGTGCTCCGAGTCGAACAGTTTGAGGATGCTCTCAATCTGCGCTTGGGTCACTGGCCCTTCTAGGCGTCGTCGCAGCATGCCAAACGCGGTCATTCGATAATAATCCGGGCCGAATAGCTTGAGGACGCATTGGATCTCGCCTACAGACATCGGCCCGCCAAAGCCGCCCAACGACACACTTAGGGCCTGCAGCCTGGTGTGGTCCGAGGTGAACAGTTCGACCTGGGTTATGATCTCTTGAATCCTCTCGCAGCCTTCCGGGTTCACTTCGGCCCATCCCTTTCTATTCGCTTCACGGCGTCTTCGCGGTTGGTCGGCCGATCCCCGTGAGCGGCCAGTGAGGCGCCCCGCGCCGCCCGCCCGCGGCCGCTTTCGCCAGCGGCCAACCTGCCTCCCGCAGAGCCTACTCCCGTTCCGGCCGACTCCCCGGCGTCATCTGCCACCCGTTTCGGCGCCGTGACTGGGCGGGGAGCGCGGAACTCCACACCACGGGACGCGACTCGCCCGCAGGGCCAGCGGGCCAGCGTGACAAGCGGGAGCCTGCTTGGCCCGTCGTTGACACCTCCCGGGCCTGACCACGGGACGCGACTCGCCCGCAGGGTCAGCGGGCCACCCTCACAAGCGGGAACCTACTTGGCCCGTCGTTGACACATCCCGGGCCTGGCCCGCATCCGGGAGCTACATGGGCGACCCCTTCTCGGCGGCGGGCGGGTGGTCGACGTGACGGCACGGCATCGTCCACTGCCAACGCTTGCGGACGTCGGCGTCCGCGCCGCGTGCTCGACGCTTGGGGCCGCGCTCGTTCCCACCACGCTGGCGGTGGTGGCGGCCCACGGGCGGCAAGAGTGTCATAGGTGACTTGTACGGTTGTTGCTATGACGTTGATGCTGCCACGGGAACCAGGGGACCACGGGGTTGACGGGCCGGACGGGCTCCAGGACTTGATGTCGGGTGGCTGCGCGCTCAGTGAACTGGACGCGGGCGAACTGTTGGACGCGGCGGAATCGTTGGGTCCCTGCGCCCGAACTGGTGTGGTGTTGGAGGAGGCCACCACTCGGGAGTGTGTCTCGCAGCGGGACAGGGTGCGGCTGGTTGGTTTGTTGCATCGCCAAGCGGAGTGGACGCGCGCGGCGGCGGCGTTGACGCTGGCGCAGGCTATGGCAGACGCGGAAGACGCCGCCCGTTTGGGGGAGTTGGTCTCCTCGCCGCGGTCGCTGGTCGCGGAGGTGGCTCTGGTCTGTGGGGTGTCGTCATGGCAGGCGCGTCAACTGGCTCGGGTGGGATGCGCGGGGTTGGCGGATCCTTTGTTGGGTGAGCCTTTGGCGGTGGGTCGGGTGTCGGTGGGTTGCGCGGACTCGATCCGTCGGGCGGCTGGGCGGGTCGAGGAGTTGGCGGACCAGGAGCGGGTGACCCGTTTGGGCACACGGATGGCTGGCGCGGGGCATAACCGGCGTGACGTGGAGAGGGCCTGCGAGAAGCTCGCCGCCGATTTGTGTCCGCAGGGGTTCTCGGGCGCGCATGAGGTCGCGTTCCAGGAGAGGCATGTGCGGTTCCGGCCGCGAGCTGCGGGGATGGGGACTTTGACTGTGTTCGGGGCGGTGGACCAGTTGACTGGGTTGATGGACGCGGCTGACGCCGCCGCGCGCCGGTTCGGGTCGAGTGATCCCAGGACCATGGATCAGCGTCGTCATGACGCGTTGATCAGTTTGGTGCTCACCTCGGCTCGTGTCGACGGGTCGTGTTGTGGTCGGACGGGGAACGCTGGCGGTGGTGGGGTGGGGTGGGCTGGGCGTTATCAGGTGCTTGTCAGGATGGATGCTGCCACGTTGTTGGGTTTGGACGACCGCCCTGGGTTGGTTTTGGGGGTTGGGCCGGTCCCGGCCGAGGTTGGTCGGTTGATCGCCCGGGATGCGACCTGGCGTGCTTTGTTGACCGACCTGGTGAGCGGTCGGCCGGTGTGGGCCGGTGGTCGGGAGTTGAAGGCTGGACTCGTGCTCGGGGAAACCCGTGAGGACTGGCCCGGGTGCGGGCCGCCACCGGACGGGGGCGACCCCGACGGGGGCAGGCCCAGCGGGGGAAGGCCCGGCAGGGGACCCGACGGCGGCAGCCCCAGCGGCGGACCCGGCGGCGGCAGCCCCACCGGGGGCAGGCCCGACGGGGGTCGGCCCGGTCGCGCCCCCGACGGGGGCAGGCCCGACGGGGGCGGCCGCGGCGGGGGCAGGCCCGGTCGCGCACCCGACGGCGACAGACCAAGCGCGTCCGACGGGGG
>JAITLE010000032.1 GCA_031278075.1 Bifidobacteriaceae bacterium
ACAATTTCACGAGCTTGGTAATCGTGTGTCTGGCTGTGTTCAACGTGTTTTGGTGTCGATGGTTCCTGCGCAGTTATGCGGAAGACTATCCCAAGACTTGCTACAAATATGGGTTGAGCAGGAAGACGATCCTGATTTGGTGTGTGTTTCCGCTGGAAGTGCTTGTGCCGCTGGTAGTTGCGGGAATTGCCAGAGCCGTTTGAGTACTGCGCTGCGGGGGCCAGAGTTACGTCCCGTAGTGTGGTGTATCGGTTGGTTTGGGGCTCCGCCGCGTGACGTGCTGACGGCCGCCGGGCCATCCTTCGAGGACACTCTAATCCGAAGGGCGTGTCCCGGACCGGCGGGGCTAGCCGCGCCAAAAGGTCTTCGGTGATCGCGTCAGGGTGGTAGAGCTTCATACGGTGATAACGAATCACGGCGAACAAGTGCGTCAACAGTGTCCGCGTCGACTGCCGATCACGGTCACCTGTAGGGGCCGAGGAAGCGTTCGCCGTCGAAGTGGATGAGGTGTGTGGGGTCATCGGCGCACCACACTTCGGTCTCCCAGGCGATCTGAGCGAGATACTTGCGCATGACGACCCTTGACGGGAAGCACGACACGTATACGACTCCCGCTGTCGAATCAGCGAACAGGGTTGACAGCTCGGAATGCCGTTGCCCGTCCACAGGCCCGTGACTCGTCGCCGCTTCCAGCAGCAGAAGCCAGTTGTTCTCAGGGAGATAAACCACGAGGTCGGGCATCTTCCCGCGCAGATCGACACGTACGCCAAGGGTGGCTAGCGCGTCGGTCTCGAAAACGGCCCATTTCTCGTCGGCGTCACCGACATACAAGACCCTCCCGCCCGGCGCGTAGTAAGGGCAGAACTCCTCGATCATGTCTTTGATGAGGTTGTTCTGCCCGCCGGGGCTCAGCGTGACGGGACTCCCGTCGAGCAACATGACCGGGATTCGGGCCATTTCCCGCCGCGAGGCATATTGGGCGGCGAGACCCGGCGCTGCCTCCAAATAGGTGTCGAGTAATCCGTCGAACTGGTCAGTGCCGTAGGCCTTGAGCATGGGGACAGCTTCAGAGCGCACCCGGTAACACCATTTCGGCGAGTTGACCGGTCGGGCAGGCTCGTCGGGGTTCTCCTCGACCAACCCCGCGTCAACGAACTGGTGCAGGGTGAACCGCCTAACGGTCTCCCTCGTGTTGGGCTTGTAGTCAACACCGTATTCATCCCTGATCCAGTCCATGATGGCCCGTGTGCCGAGCATCGGCGTCTGCGCGGCCGACCACGGGTCGTTCGCCCGGAGCTGCAGCAAAGCCAAGAGCACCATCCCTGAGCGTTCGTTGGAACGCTCAGCGTCGAAGCGGAGAGATTCGAGGACGAATCTGGCGCCGTCCACCTGCTCGACAACTTGTTCGGTCACGCGGTCACCGGCACCTGTGTCATCTCCTCGACAAGTTGATCGAGGTCGTCTTGTTCGGGCAGACGACCAGTTGATCGTCCGAGCCTGCGCAGGGCGGGTTCGTCGGGATAGTTGAGTGAGCGCAGGTCGGTGGCGTTGACTTGGGTGTGACCGGAGAAGGTCCGGAAGTAGCGGTCCACGACCGTGCTGTTCAGCCACAGGCAAAGACCCCAGGCCAATTCGCGGTCTAAACCCATGCCGTTCTTGTGGAACACGTTGAGATGGTTCTCGAAGGCGACCGGCTTGCCATCACATCGGCTCGGGTCCCACACGGCGGCGACGATCCGACGGCGCTCCTCCTTGGCCGAGAAGCGTTTGACCAACACGTAGTAGCCGCTGGGCAACAGCGCCTTGCGGTCCGATTCTTCCACCAGGCTGAACGCTTGCGCCTTGCCGATTCGCCGGGGCCAGTGGACCTCGCCTTGGCGGAGATTGCCCGGATACACCAGTGGCAGGTGGCCCGGCTGTGGCACGTCGTGGAGATTCTGCCGCGCCCGGAAGTCCACCACCTTCCCGGTGGACACCTTCAGGTCCAAAGCGGCCAATGACGCGGGCATGGCTTCCAACACTCTGACAGCCTCTTCCGAAGCTTTGTCTGCCGTGATCCGGATGAACCGCTGAGGATCAGCCGGGGACACCAACTCGTCATAGCCGACCGTCCGCGCGACCACCTCATCGGTGTGTCCGCGCGAGGACGTGATCACCACGCTGCCGCGATGCCCGCCCCTCGTGGCGGAGAACACAACGTTCTCCTGTAGCACCCCCGTGTCTGCGAAAACAGTGGAGCGCGACTCAAAGGTGTGCAGCCGGTCGAACGCGACCTCGGCCAGCAGACGGCGCCGGAATTGGCCGAAGTACGGGCCGTTGGCGAACGAGCGCGGAGTGATCGCCACGAGTTGGCCGCCGGGCCGGAGCGAGTCCACCCCTACGGCCAGGAACGCCGAGTACAGGTTGGTCGCCTCCCAGGCGGAGGCCTCCAGCGCTTTGCGCTGCCACGATGCCGAGCCCAGCTTCTTATAGGGCGGATTCATGATCACCAAGTCGTAGTCGAAGCCCAACTCGGCCCCCAACCCGGTCTGCATGAGAACCAGGTCCCCCGGTGTGACTCTGACTGTCACCGAGACACCGTGATCTCGGCCCCATTGTTCGCACAGTTGCGCGGTCTCGCGCAGGGCCGGCAACAACGAGGGGTCGGACTCGACAGAAGTGACCTCAATCGCCGCCGCCGAGCTTTCAGCACAGACACGCTCGACGATGGCTGCAGTCAGCATTCCCGACCCAGCCCCAGGGTCGAGCACGCGCAGCAGACTCTGGCGCGGCAGCGCGGGAAAGCTGGCGATCAGAGCGGCGGCTCTCTCGGGAGTGAAGTACTGACCCTGTGCTGACTGCGCTGCCGCGTCGAGGCTGTTCGTCGTCTCAACCCGAACCCGTTCCGCGAGACTCAGCAGCCCATCAATCACGCGCCCAAGCCTACTGGCAGGCACCGACACAAGCAGGTCCGGGTCTACGTCAAATTCGGTGGGCGGGGGTTGGCATTCAGCCACCAAGGACACAGCTGGCCGTAGGCGGCGCCGACAAGACCCACGGCCGCGCCAATCGCGCCGGCGCCGCGTTCATGGCGTCTGATTTTGCCGGCTGGGTCAAGCCTGCGGGGGGCGCTGGACCGGCTTGCCGGCGTGGGTGCGCCGGCGGGAGCGTTTGCGTGGCGCGGCGGCGCCGGCGCTGGCAGCCGAGCCGCCAGCGGCGGGTGACCCGGCGGCATCGGCGGCTGACGACCGCCGGGCGTCCGGCGAACCCTTGGCGCGCGACTGGGCGCGGGCCTGGGCCTTGGCCCGGCCGTCAGAGCGCGACGCGCCGCCCCCGCCCCGCCGCCCGCCGGACCCGGACCCGGACCCGGACCCGGACCCGGACCGCCCGGACCCGGACCGCCCGCGCCCCCCGGTCTCCCCCAGGTCCTCCCAGGCCTCCGCCTCCAAGCCGGCGGCGGTGCGCTGCGCCCTCGGCAACTCGCCGGTCACATCGGTGGGAATGTCGAGGTCGGTGTAAAGATGCGGGGAGGTGTGATAGGTCTCGGGCGGGTCGGGCTGGCCGATCGCCAGCGCCTTGTCGATCAGCGACCAACGCGGCACGTCGTCCCAGTCCACAAAGGTGATGGCGGTGCCCTTGTTGCCGGCCCGGCCGGTGCGGCCGGTGCGGTGGAGGTAGATCTTCTCGTCCTCCGGGCACTGGTAGTTGATGACATGCGTGACATCGTCCACGTCGATCCCGCGCGCGGCCACGTCGGTCGCCACCAGCACATCGACCTTGCCCTTGCGGAAGGCGCGCAGGGCCTGCTCGCGGGCGCCCTGGCCAAGGTCGCCGTGGATGGCGGCGGCGGCGAACCCGCGCCCCACCAACTCGTCGGCCAAGCGGGCGGCGGACCGCTTGGTGCGGGCGAAGATGATGACCCGGCCGCGGCCGCGGGCCTGCAGGATGCGGGCGATGATCTCGGTCTTGTTCATGCCGTGCACCCGGTAAACCACCTGGTGAATGTCGCGCACGGTGGCGCCCTGGTCGTCCGGGTCCTGGACCCGGATGTGCGTCGCCTGGATCATGTGCCGTCGCGCCATCGCCACCACCGGCCCCGGCATGGTGGCCGAGAACAGCATTGTGTGCCGCCCCGCCGGCGTGGCGCTGAGCAGCCGCTCGACGTCCGGCAGGAAGCCTTGGTCGAGCATCTCGTCGGCCTCGTCGAGGACCACGGTGCGGGCCTGGCCGAGGTCCAGGTGATGCTGGTTGAGCAGGTCGATCATGCGTCCGGGGGTGCCGACCACGACCTCGGCGCCGCGACGCAGGGCCTCGATTTGCGGCTCGTAGGCGCGCCCGCCGTAAACCTGGACTATGCGCACGGATCGGTTCGAGGCGGCGGTCGCCAAGTCGGTGGCGACCTGCACCGCCAGTTCGCGGGTCGGCACAATCACCGCCGCCTGCGGTTTTCCGGGGGCGGGCAGGTCCTCGAAGCCGTCCTCGCCGGGGGCCAAGATCTTCTGGAGCAGCGGAATCCCGAAGCCCAGGGTTTTGCCGGTGCCGGTCTTGGCTTGCCCGATGATGTCGTGCCCGCTCAGCGCCACCGGCAGCGTCAGCGCTTGGATCGGGAAGGGTGTGGTGATGCCGGCCGCCGCCAGGGCTTCGACCACGCGCGGGTCGACTCCGAAGTCGGCAAAAGTCGGTTGGGGTTCGGTGCTCAAGTGGTTGTTCCTCATCTCTCGGCTATGGGGCGCGCCGCGCTGGTTCGGCGGGTGTCGCGCCAGGGCAGCCGATCGCTGAGTATGAGTTTGTTGTCCGCTTGCGGCCGGTCAGCCCAATTTCGTCGCCAGCCAGTTTACGCCCCCGGCGGCGGTGGGTTTGTCATCCCGTCGGCCGGTGTCCGATGCCGTGCCCCGGCTTCGGCGGTTTGGTCCCGGGTTGGCGGGGCTGGGCCGGGCGTCAGGAGGCCCCGTTCTGGGGCCGGGGCGCCGGGGTCTTGGGCGCGGACTCAGGCGCCGAAGCCGACGCGGCGGCCCTGGCTGGCGCCGACCTCGACATAGGCCAGCGCCGAGGTCGGGATGATGACGGTGCGCCCTTGCTTGTCGGTCAGGCTGATCAGCGGTTCC